>JAJXXI010000205.1 GCA_021781185.1 bacterium | reverse complement strand
TTTAGAAAAAGGAAGGACGGCGCTGACGGCACTTCACCCACATTGCCATCGTAAACTCACCCAGATTTACGACCCCAATTGGGCACAAACACGGCACTTCTTACGACGGCACTGCGGCACTTAACAGGTAGCGAAAGTTTTGTCAAGAGCGCGCTCGGTGATACGACGAGCCACACGGATGCGCGCGGATTTGTGACCACCTTCGGTTACAACAATCGCCGCCAATTGACGAACTCCGTTGCGCCGACAAATCTTGTCAGCAAAATCGCGTATGACTCTGTCGGAAACGCCGCAAGCACCACCGACCCGCGCAGCAACAGCAGCAGCAACATTTGGAGCGCGACACGCCATTTGCTTTCCACCAAATTACCTGTCACTGCGCAAGGCGCACCCATTGTCACCAACATTTATGATAATAATGATTGGTTGATAAGCACTCTCGACCCGCTCGGAAAGCCGACGCAATTCACGAATGACATTGCTGGACGTTTGATCGCCTCGACCGACCCATTGAACAGAACAACGACTTTTGGTTACGATGGCGACGGAAGAAAACTCGCCTCGACCAACGCGGCGGGCGAAGTGACCGCGCAACAATGGAACGTGCGCGGCGAACTGACCAAACTCACCGACGGCGCAGGGCATACGATACTGCGCGCCTACGATGGAGCGGGAAACCAAATCACGCTGACCAATCGCAACGGCAAAAAATGGCAGTTCCAATTTGACGGCGCAAACCGGCTGACAAATACCGTCACGCCGCTTGGCCATTCCACTTCACTAGCATTCAATCATCAAGGGTTGATGTCGTCACTCAAAGACCCTGCCGGACAAACGGCCACTTACAGTTATGACGGCAAGGGACGCTTGAGCAGCCGCGCCGACAGTATTGGCACGACCACCTACAATTACGATGCGAACGACAACAAAACGAGCGTATCAGAAAACAGTCTCACCAATTCTTTCACTTACGACGCTTACAATCATGTTTCCAGCTACCGCGATGTTTATGGAAATCTCATTCAATATCGTTATGACGCGAGCGGGAACATGACGAACTTGATTTATCCCGGCGGCAAAAATGTTTATTATGCTTATGACAGCAACAACCACATGACGAACGTGACGGATTGGGCGGGAAGAAAAACCACCATCGTTTATGATTTGGCCGGACGAACTACAAGCGTCACGCGGCCAAACGGCACATACCGGACGATTTCCTACGATGCTGCCGGACAGCCCACGAACATTCTTGAGCAAACGATGTGGGGTTTCCCGATTGCATTATTCAAATTCAACTGGAACAACGCCGCAGAAGCACAATGGGAGTTTGCCGCACCCTTGCCGCATACCAATTCGTTGCCTACACGCACAATGACCTATGACGACGACAACCGGCTGGCGACGGCGGACGGCAACAGCGTGACAATGGATTCAGACGGCAATCTCATTTCCGGCCCGCTGACGAATGACACATTTGCGGCTTATGCTTACGATGCCCGAAACCGCTTGCTCAACTCTGGCGGAGTCACGAATGCTTACGATGCCATGAACAACCGCATTGGCCAAACTTACGGAACGAACGCGGCTATTTTTGTTGTGAATCCGAACACAAAATTGCCGCAGGTATTGATGCGAATTAAAAACAGCGTGACAAATTATTATGTGTATGGCGCTGGCTTGTTGTATCAAGTCACGGAGGCAGCGACGGCGACAAACACCCTGACGTATCATTATGACCCTCGCGGAAGCACCATTGCACTTTCCGACGACAACGGCAATGTTACTGACCGGATGGAGTATTCGGCTTACGCGACACTAACATATCGGTTGGGAACACATGACACGCCATTTCTATTCAATGGACTTTTTGGCATAATGACCGACCCGAACGGTTTGCTCTACATGAGAGCGCGCTACTATAATCCGTTTCTGTGCCGGTTTATCAATCCTGACCCAACAGGATTCTCCGGTGGATTAAATTTTTACGCTTACGCAAACGGAAATCCCATCAGTCTGGTTGACCCATTTGGACAATATGCCGTGCTGGATGATTTGGCCTTTACAGCGGGCGGTGCGGTTCTAGGTGCGGTTGGTCAAGGCGTGGCGGATTTGGTCAGTTGGAAATGGACTGGTTGGTCAGGAATAGGGCGTGCGGCAGCAGCAGGGGCGGCTGGCGGAGAAGCATCATTATACGGGACTCCACTCGTAGGTGCAGCAGTTTTCGCCGCAACAAAAGACACTCTCGATCAATCAGCAGAAATGGCCACAACCGGAAATAGTTTTAATTTCACCGAGCTTGGTGTTCAGACGGGTGTTGGCACGTTAACTTCCTATGGGGCAGAATTTATTCCTTTGCCAGCAATTTCCGGCCTAAATGCTGGCAGAGGGAGTTTTGATGCCGTAACCGCCCAAATGCTCACCAAACTTGATAACGGAACAATTCAAAACATAAGCTGGAATACGGCAGGACAAATGTTTGTAAGCCAAACATACGCCGGACTTCCAGACACACTTATCGGTGGTGGCTTGGATGGAATGCAATATAATTTGTTTGGAAATTCCGACAATGCAACTTCGGCCACTGGACAAACTCCAGTGAATTGGTTTGGTAATCCAATTTCATCTTCATCTACTGGCTCTACTGGAAAACCACCACACTAATGTCAACGCCAGAAAAAAAACCGATGTCGGTAAAAGGCATCATAGCTCGGATGTTCTTATCGAGCGTAGTATTGGTGGCGTTAGATTTTATCTTGGTCAAGCCAAGTTGGCTGGCGCATTTTATAGCCACTTCATTTTGTTTTTGTTTCGGCACTCTAATTTTATTTTTTTATGGTTTCCACCCAAAGTCGAACTTCATTGGCCGTAAAACCAAACTCGCCCGTCAATCAGAGCGGACACAACGCAATGCACAACGAGTAATTCGAGGTCTCGTCATTGGTTTTGCTTGTTATTTTTTCTACTTTGTCACTGTGCCAATTTTGAATGATTGGACGCATTTTATTCAACAAGGTCGTCCCTACGTTGTTGAATTCAAAGGGCGTGTTAATAACAACGATATACTATTTGGCGCATTTTTTATTGACCAAACTCTCCATATAACGAAGGAAGGTGAAGGGTCAAGTCAGGCTTATTTTGCCATGTTTTTTCCAAGAGTAGCGCGCTATAATAATAGCTATTGGTTTTTAGTCGCGCCCAAAAGTGGGCTGGTATTAGATTGGCAGTCCGTAGATGAGCTTGAAAATGCTCCAATATGGAAGTGAAAAATTGTAAAATCAAATCTTGATTAAATCTATGAATCAGCATATCAAAGAACCCATGAGGTTGCTGCCTATTGCAACGGTGATATTTGCGTCTGCCCTTCCGCTTCTGGCGCAAGGCCAGATTGTTGTCACTGGCTCTGAATCTTTGCAAGTTGCCCCTTTTAGAGACTTTGGTGTCGCAGCAGAATTGCCGGAATCTTCATTGCCTATATCATCAGACTGGTTGCCGCGTTCTCAAAGATTGCCGCTTGCGGAATCGTCTCGCATAAGAAGTGACCGCTTATCTTTGTCTCCTCTTCCGCTGATAAATCCACCAAACATTGAAATCACGGCAGCGACGATCACTTTAACAAGTGTCAATTTTGAACCCCCCGTCAATTTATCATCCACGACGATACAGCTTGGACAGGTGAATTACAGCGGAGATTCATCGGGTGTAGAAAGGATAGAAGCGTTCCGCTCAACGGCGGGCATTTCGGGATTTCCAATACTTCCGCCGACGCCGGATCCTCAAATTCAATTTGCCCAAGCATCGGAAATACAACCCGCACCCGAACCATCCACATTTGCACTTGGCGGTTTGGCTCTTGGCTTGGTTGCGCTTTTTCGCGCTTCTGTGAAAGCAAAGAAAGTCGCTTGAATTGGAATTGCTTCTAGGGTGGCGTTTGCCGTGCCGTCGGATGCCAGTTTGAAAATCTTTTGCGCGCCGGTTGCAATCGGGCGACCTTTGGCCGAGTCAGGTTGCGGTTTGCGCTCTTGCGCCGCGCGGCGCATCGTTGTTACGAACTTTTTTGCCATCGTAAAAATTGCCGAACTGGCATCGTAGGATTTGTGGACGTTTGACCGCACTCCCATCGTAAATCGTAGCCGAATAGCCGCGCTCTGATCGTAA
>JAJXXI010000421.1 GCA_021781185.1 bacterium | reverse complement strand
ATCTCGCCTGTGTGCCCGTGTGTCCGACGCAGGCCATTACCCGCCCGGATGGGAAGCCGGTTTCGCTTGATCTGGGTCGCTGCATTTTTTGCTCCGGGTGTGTGGAAGTGTGCCCGCAAAAAGCCATCACGCAAACCGCCGATCATCGCATGGCCGTGCGGCGGCGCGAGGATCTCATGCTGGGTGAACCGGGGAAGGAGCAGGTTCGTCTCGCTGCTGCGCTTGATGAAAAACTCCGCAAACTGTTCGGGCGTTCGTTGCGTTTGCGCCAGGTGAGTGCCGGCGGTTGCAATGCGTGTGAGGCTGACACCAATGTGCTCGGCACGATCGGCTGGGACTTGGGACGATTTGGAATCCAATTTGTCGCGTCGCCCCGGCACGCAGATGGGTTGCTCATCACCGGCGCGGTCAGCCGCAACATGGAGCTGGCGCTGAAAAAGGCCTACGATGCCGTGGCCTCGCCCAAAATCGTCATTGCGGTTGGCGCGTGTGCGATTGCGGGCGGTCCGTTCATTGGTCATCCGCAAATCCTGAATGGCGCGAGTTTAGTCGTGCCGGTGGACTTGTTTGTGCCGGGTTGCCCGCCGCATCCGCTGACGATTTTGGATGGTTTACTGCGATTGCTGGGCCGACTGGAGAATGCATGACGCTCATGGGGCTTTTCAAGCTGCGGAGCTTGTTGGGAATAATGCGGTTGCAATGGAAAACCCACGGCATTCCGTATCCACCGTTTGCCGCCGCGGCGGATTCTGTTTTGGATCGGATTTCAGGCGGATTGAGATGGAAAACATCGGCGATGAACCGGAGTTCCCGCCGACCCGGGCACATCAGCCTCAACACCAAAATAAAAACGAAAAATTTATTGACAGGGAGAGTCAGGTTGCCTAGCTTGCGCCCTGTCAGAGCCGTAAAAAATCAATACCGAAACCCTCTCTTATTTCGGAAGAAAGTCGAGAGGGTTGGTTTTTTGTCGTTTTACGAATCGGGTTTGAACATAAATTTTCTGGATGCCCATGTAGCTCAGTTGGTAGAGCACGTCCTTGGTAAGGACGAGGTCATCAGTTCAATCCTGATCATGGGCTCCAGTTAAAACTAAACGCAAACGAGAACAGCAACACAGGAACTAAAATGGCCAAAGAGCAATTTCAGAGAACTAAACCGCACGTCAACGTCGGAACCATCGGCCACGTTGACCACGGCAAATCCACGTTGACCGCCGCCATTGTTGCGGTGCAGAACCGCAAAGGCATGGCGCCCTTGATTGAATACAAGGACATCACCAAGGGTGGCACGGTTCGTGATGAAACGAAGACTGTGACCATCGCGGTGTCGCACGTTGAATACGAAAGCCCCAAGCGCCATTACGCGCACGTTGACTGCCCTGGTCACGCTGACTACGTGAAGAACATGATCACCGGTGCCGCGCAGATGGATGGTGCGATTCTCGTGGTGAGTGCAGCCGACGGTCCAATGCCGCAGACGCGCGAACACATCCTGCTCGCCCGTCAGGTTGGTGTGCCGAGTATCATCGTCTGCCTGAACAAGGTTGACCTTGCGGATGCCGACTTGCTGGAGCTCATCGAAATGGAAATCCGCGAGCTGCTCACGAAGTATGGTTTCCCTGGCGACACCACGCCCATCATCCGCGCCTCGGCCACGGCCGCTTTGGCGGGCAAGCCGGAAGGTGAAAAGCAAATCGCTGATTTGTTGGACGCTCTGGACAGCTTTATTCCTGACCCGACCCGTGAGGTGGACAAACCCTTCCTTATGTGCGTCGAGGACGTGTTCACGATTGAGGGTCGTGGCACGGTCGTCACTGGTCGCGTGGAGCGCGGGGTGCTCAAAAAGATGGAAGAAGTCGAAATCGTCGGTCTGCGTGAAACGCGCAAGACGGTTGCGACGGACATCGAAATGTTTCGCAAGTTGCTTGATTCCGCGAGCGCGGGCGACAATGTCGGTGTGCTGCTCCGCAGTGTCACCAAGACGGACGTGGAGCGTGGCATGGTTTTGGCCAAGCCGGGTTCCATCAAGCCGCACACCAAGTTCAAGGCGGAAGTTTACGTCCTGACCAAGGATGAGGGTGGTCGTCATACCCCGTTCTTTACCAATTACCGCCCGCAGTTCTATTTCCGCACCTCTGACGTTACTGGCACGCTCACGCTGCCGGCGGGGGTTGAAATGGTGATGCCGGGCGACAATGTCTCGGTGGAGGTTGAACTGCAAAAATCGGTCGCCATGGAAAAAGGTCTCAAATTCGCAATCCGCGAAGGTGGCCGCACCATTGGCTCTGGCATTGTGGTGGAAGTCGTCGCCTAATGGCGAAATGGTTTCGGGAGCGCGGAGTTTGAAGCTTCGTGCTCCCTTTTTGTCCGCGGATGAGAAGTGGTTGGATTACGGTTACGGCAGTAGCTCAATTGGTAGAGTAGCGGTCTCCAAAACCGTTGGTTGGGGGTTCAAGTCCCTCCTGCCGTGCCAGTCTGCGAACTGGAGAGGTGGCAGAGTGGTCTATCGCGGCGGTCTTGAAAACCGCTTTGGGCTAATACCCAACGGGGGTTCGAATCCCTCCCTCTCCGCCATTTTAAGGCGGGCGAAATGTTGTGGTTTGCCCACATGAAGAAGCGCGAGCGCGGCTCGGTAAGCAAATTTTTTTGTGAATAACTGGATATATATTGCAATCTGGGCGGCCATTATCTTGGGTGCGTTCGGCTACCTTTGGTGGCAAGGACAGATCCAGCGTCTGGCCAACTATGTGGCGGAGACGCGTGAAGAGCTTAGGAAATGTTCCTGGCCGACGTGGGAAGAATTAAAAGGCTCCACTGCTCTGATTACCATCATGGTGGCGTTGCTTGGCGTGTTTATCGTCGTTGTTGACAGGATTCTTTTCAAAATTTTCATCCACTAATTTTCATGATCAATCAGTGGTTCATCATCCAGACGCTTTCCGGCCAGGAACACAAGGTCAAAGACAGCATTGAAAAGCGTGTCAAGACTGACGAAATGCAGGACTACATCAAGGAAGTCCTCGTTCCGATGGAAAAAGTTGTCGAAGTCCGCAACCAGAAGAAGACGGTATCCAACCGCAAGCTGTGGCCCGGCTATGTCTTTGTGGACATGGTTTTGCTGGATGAAGAACACCGGGTGATTGAAAAGCCATGGTATTTTATTCGCGAGACGCAGGGAGTCATTGGATTTCTGAGCGATCCGCCGCAGCCGACGCCCACCGAAGAGGTTGAGGCGATCAAGACGCAAATTTCCGCTTCCGAGGAAACGGAAAAGCCGAAAGTCAATTTTGCCGTGGGCGAAACGATCAAGATCAACAACGGACCGTTCCTGAATTTCAGCGGTGTGATTGAAGAAATTGATCCAGAGCGTGGCAAACTGAAGGTCACCGTCAACATTTTTGGACGCAATACGCCGGTGGAACTTGAATACTGGCAGGTGGAGAAATCTTAATTAAATTTTATATGGCAAAGAAAGTTACAGGACAGATTAAACTGCAGATACCGGCTGGTCAGGCCAATCCTGCGCCGCCCGTTGGTCCCGCGCTCGGTCAGCACGGCGTGAACATCATGGGGTTCTGCAAAGAATTTAACGCCGCGACCAAAAATGACGCCGGCTTGATCATTCCCGTGGTTATCACAGTGTATCAGGACAAGTCCTTTACCTTCATCACCAAATCGCCGCCCGCGTCGGTTTTGCTCAAGAAGGCCGCCGGCATCACCGCCGGTTCCAAGACGCCGAACAAGGACAAGGTTGGCAAGGTTACGCGCAAACAGGTTTTGGACATCGTCAAAATGAAGTCCAAAGATATCCATGCCAATTCGGAAGAGGCGGCGGTCCGTCTGATTTCCGGCACTGCCCGCAGCATGGGTATCGAAGTGGTCGGTTAACATTGAACAAACAATCGCGGGAGAGCCAAAAGCTCGTTTGCACCGCACCCAGATAAATGCCCAGTAAACGATTCAAAAAAGCCCTAGAGGTGGTGGATGGAAAAAAAACCTATCCGCTCAAGGAAGCGGTCGGCGTGCTCGCCAAATTTCCCAAAGCCAAGTTTAACGAAACCATAGACCTCGCCTTTCGTCTTGGCGTGGACCCGAAGCAATCTGACCAGATGGTTCGTGGCACGGTGCCGCTTCCGCACGGCAGTGGCAAGGTTGTCCGCGTTTT
>JAJXXI010000126.1 GCA_021781185.1 bacterium | reverse complement strand
GAAGTAAATGAAACATTCAACATTCAACATTCAACATCGAACATTTAATGGCAGGGCGGGGCGCTCCGGGAATCTCGCCGCCGGACCCGCCCAGAACGGCGCGCGTGGCGTGGTGCGCCCGGTCGTAATCGTTGAGCTTTGGAAGTTGAATGTTGGAAGTTGGATGTTATCCACTCTGCTCCTGTTTGCCGCCGGCTGCACCACATATCATCCCGAACCGATCTCGCCGGCGAAAACCGCCGCCGCTTTTGAGGCGCGTTCGTTGGCCAACCCGAACTTGTGCGCGTTCCTGGAAACCAACCGGGTTGCCGTTCCTGCTCCGGGTGCGGCCTGGGATTTGAAACAGCTCACGCTGGTGGCGTTTTACTACCAGCCGACGCTGGCCGAGGCGCGGGCGCAATTGCTCGCGGTCCAAGCCGGGGAAATCACGGCGGGTCAGCGCCCGAACCCAACCGTGTCGGTAACGCCGGGTTATGACACCCAGATTCCCGGCAACTTCAGCCCGTGGCTGGTGCCCTTGAGTTTTGACATTCCGATTGAAACCGCCGGCAAGCGCGGCAAGCGGATTGCTGAAGCCAGACACCTGGCCGAGGCTGCGCGTTGGAACCTGGTCGGCACGGTCTGGTCGGTGCGCAGCCGCATCCGCATGGCGCTGCTCAATCTCTACGCCGCGCGGGAAACCGGGGCACTGCTCGCCCGGCAGGAAACGGCGCAGAGCAACGTCGTCCGGCTGCTCGAAGGCCAGTTGGCTGCGGGGGCGGTGTCGGATTTTGAGACCACGCAGGCGCGTGTGGCCATGGAAACCACGCAACTGGCCCGGCAGGACGCCATCGGCAAATTCCAGCAGGCCCGCGTGGAACTGGCCGGCGCGCTCGGGCTGCCGGTGCGCGCGCTGGCCGGCGTGAACCTTTCCTTTGCCGGCTTGGAACAGTTTCCCCGCGACCTCACCCAACCCGAAATCCGCCGCCAGGCGCTGTTGAACCGCGCCGACGTGCGTGGCGCGCTGGCCGAATACGCCGCCAGCCAGGCCGCCCTGCAACTGGAAATTGCCAATCAATATCCCGACCTCCATCTGGGCCCGGGTTACGCCTGGAACAACGGCAATGCCGGCGACAGCCAGTGGTCGCTGGGCCTGACGCTCACCCTGCCGCTGCTGAACCACAATCAAGGGCCGGTGGCCGTGGCCGAAGCGAGACGGAAGCAGGCCGCCGCGCATTTTCTTTCGGTGCAAGCCGGCGCCATCGGCGGCATTGACAGCGCGCTGGCCGCTTACGATACGGCCTTGCACCAATCCGCCACGGCGAAACGGTTGCTGGATAATTTGCAGAAACGGCTGGCTTCCGTCCGCGCCCAGGAACAGGCGGGGGCCGTTGCCCCGCTGGCCGTGGCCAGCGCGGAAGTGGAATTTGACATTGGCGGTCAAAGCCGGCTGGATGCCTTGATCAAAGCGCAGCAATCACTCGGCCAGTTGGAGGACGCCGTGCAGAGTCCTTTGACCTTATCACCATCGTTGGTCCAAGCAGGAGAAAATTTCCCGCTTAAAAATTCAAAATGAAACAAAAATCAACTCTCATCAAGTTCGTCGTTGCGACTGGCTTCGGCCTGTGCGCCTGGGCCTTAGTGAACTCGTTCGACGTCACCCGCGCCGCCGGATCTGATGGCGCTGATGCCAACGCCACGGTGGTCAGCGTGCAGGTCGGCCAGCTCAAGCGCATGACATTGCACCGCTACGTCACTGGTTACGGCTCAGTTGGGCCAGCCCCCGCATCAGCGGACGAACCGGCCGCCGATGCTCCGCTGGCCGCGCCGGTTGCCGGCGTGGTGGCCAGGGTCAACGTCATCGCCGGTCAGCAAGTCAAGGAGGGCGAGGTTTTGATGGAATTGAATTCCGGCGCCACGACCTTTGCGCTGGCAAAGCAGGAACTGGAGCGGCAGAAAAAATTGTATGATCAGCACAACGCATCGTTGAAGGCGTTGCAGGATGCCCGGGCGCAACTGGATTCACTGCGGGTCACGGCTCCGTTGTCCGGCACGGTCACGCGGCTCAAAGTCAAGCCCGGCCAGGCGGTGGACGCCAGCACGGTCGTGGCGGAGGTGATGGATCTCAAGCGGCTGGTGGTCAGCGCGGAAATTCCCGCCGCAGAAGCCGACCAAATGAAAGTGGGCGAGGCCGTTCAGGTGCTCACCGATCCACCAGTGGACGCGAAGCTCTCCTTTGTCAGTCCAACGGTGGACGCCAGCAATGACACGGTGCGGATCCGGGGCGGTTTGCCGGCTGACAGCCATTTGCGCCCGGGACAATTTGTTTCCTTGCGCGTCGTTACCGGCGTTCACACCAATTGCCTCACCGCGCCAGAGGAGAGCGTGGTGACGGACATCAACGGTCAAAGTGTCATCTCGCTCGTTCATGGCGACGAGGCGACGCAAGCCCATGTGCAAACCGATTTTCGGGAAAACGGCCGGGTGGAAGTGATCGGAACCGGTCTAACCGCCGATGATTCCGTTGTCACGGTCGGCGCTTACGGGCTGCCGGCCAAAACCCGGATTCAGATCGTCAACGCACCGGCGGAGCAAAGTTCTGCAACCAACTCGGGGGCGGCGCAATGAGTTCCGGAAAATCTTCCAGCCTGGGCCGGTTCGCCACACGCCACGCGATTTCGATCACGTTTATCGCCGTGACCCTGTGTCTGGCGGGCGTCTTTTCCGCCCTGCGGACGCCGTCGTCGGTTTTTCCGCAGACCAATTTTCCCCGCGTCGTGGTCATGGTGAACAACGGCATCATGCCGCCGAAGGAGATGATGGCCACGGTGACCCGGCCCATTGAGGAGGCGATGAAAAGCATTCCGGGCGTGACCTACGTTCAATCCTCCACGACCCGTGGATCGGCGATCATCAACGTCATTTTCAATTGGGGGCAGGACATGGAGCAATCGCAACTCTATGTGATGGGGAAACTCTCGGAAATCCGTGGCGATCTGCCGGCCGGCGCGGTCACGGATGTTTCGCGCGTGGCGTTCTCCCTGAGCTATCCGATCATCGGCATCAGCCTGACCAGCTCCACCCGCAACCAGATGGATTTGTGGGACACGGCCAACTACAAAATCAAGCCGCTGTTTTTGCAAATTCCCGGGGTGGCCAAGGTGGAATTGATGGGCGGTCATGTGCCGGAATATCACGTGGTGGTGAACCCCGAAAAACTGCTGGCGGCCGGACTGGCCTTGTCCGACGTGAGCGACGCACTGACTAAGAACAACTTGGTGGCAGCCGCCGGGATGATGGTGGAAAATTATCACCTGTATCTGACGACCGTGGACGGTCGGGTGCATTCAGCGCAGGAAATCGGGAATGCCGTCATCACGGTGCGTAATGGTCATCCGATCCGCATTCAAGACGTGGCTCGCGTTGAACGCGGACCGGAACCGGCCTATACGATGATCACGGCGCAGGGGCGGCAGGCGGTTTTGTTCAACATCGAAAGCCAGCCCAACGCCAGTGTTTTGAAAATCGCCTCGACGTTGAAAGCACAACTACAGCAACTGCATCAGGAGCTGCCGCCGGACATGCACCTGGCGTTTTTCTACGATCAATCGCAGTTTGTGCGGGATTCGGTCAGCAGCGTCTGGAGCGCCATTGTTTTCGGCCTCATCCTGTCCGTGCTCATTTTGTATTTCTTCCTGAAAAACTGGGGCAGCGTCTGGACGGCGATTGTCACCATTCCCATTTCCGTGCTGATCACGTTCGTCGTGATGCGCCTGTTGGGAATGAGCTTTGACATGATGACCCTGGGCGGCATTGCCGCCTCCATCGGCCTGATCATTGACAACGCCATCGTCGTCGTCGAGGCGATGTGCCATCGCATCGCCTTGGGCCGGCCGCGCCTGGAGGGCATTCACGAGGCGATGGGGGAAATTCTGACGGCGTTGATCGGTTCAACGCTGACACCGGTAGTGGTGTTTCTGCCGCTGGCCTATTTGAATGGCATGGCGGGCGTGTTCTTTCGCGCCCTTGGGTTGACCATGATTGTGGCTTTGCAGGTGTCGCTGCTCTTGGCCATCACCTTGACGCCGTCCTTGGCGGCGTGGTTCATCCAGGGACGCAAAACCTTGGGTGCAAAAACCGAGGAAGCCGGATTTATCATGCGGCCCGTGCTGCGGATTTACGAAGTGTCAGTCCGCTGGGCCTTGC
>JAJXXI010000398.1 GCA_021781185.1 bacterium | reverse complement strand
CACGAACCAGAGGCGGGCCTTGGCGGGAAGCTGCCCGGAAAACGTCCTCCAGCTTTTCCAGCGATGCCAGTCCACCTGCCGCCAGTAAACCGAGGCAAATATTGCAGATTCAGAGGCCGTAATCTTAATAAAGGTTCAATCGTTATACCAACATTTGCATGCCAAAATCCTCATCCTGACCAATGTTGACAGGCCCTTCGCCTTGCACGCCGATCACTATTTAAGGATCCATTTGCCGTCTTCTTCGGCAATCCGGTAGGTGAACTGGTTTTGCCCGGCCGGCAGGTTGGCAAATCGGACCAGCCCCTCAGCGATTCCGTCTTTGATTTTTTTGACGCGGATAATCTGGATCGTTTCGCCGCTCCGGCCGCTGGCCGTCTCCTGCAATTTTCCGTTCCGCAAAGTGAAGGCGGCGCTCGCCACCCGCACGGACGGGACATGACTCGCAAATCGCGCGATGAAAAGCCGGCTGGGATCCGTCCCCTCCTTGCCAAAGGCGATGAAGTAAAACCGGGGGTTTTCCGCGTCCAGTTCCTGAATGATCACCCGCAGCAAGCCTTCTGTTGTGTCCGATTCAAATTTCACCATGTTTTCCTGCCGGGAATGGTGGTTGGCGGCATACAGCCACCAGACCCCCGCCGCCACCAGCCCTAAAATCAATGCAATGATCAGGGGCATTTTCATGGTGCGAATGAGCAAATGGAAATCGTCAACGGAGCTTCGTCCTCGCGGCGGGGCGACGGCCAGAAAACGTGGCGACCCGAGTCGCAGAGTGAAAGGGCAAAATCCAGGGGCCCGGGGATGATGCCCATTTTTCCCCGACAATATTGTTCATCCACCGCAGGTTGAAACTCTTTGGGAATCGAGTCAAGTTTTTGGAGCGGCCGCCGCAATCCAAAATCACCGCTGGACGAACCGGACTTTTGACCTTTGAATGACGGCATGATTCTTGGCACCGGCATAGACCTCATCGAAGTGGCGCGCATCGCGGCGTCGTTCGGGAAGTTTGGCGAGCGGTTTGTGAACCGGGTTTTGTTGCCGGATGAGATTGCCTATTGTCTGTCGCACAAAAATCCCGCGCCGTTTCTCGCCGCGCGGTTTGCGGCGAAAGAGGCCATCTCCAAGGCGTTCGGCACCGGCATTGGTGCGCAACTGGGCTGGCAGGACATGGAAATCCGCCGCCAGGAATCGGGCGAGCCGTTTGTGGTGTTGCATGGCAAGGGGGTGGCGTTATTGGCCGCGCGGGGCGCCCGGCGGTTGCACCTCAGCCTGACGCACACGGAAAACTACGCGGCGGCCACGGCGATTCTGGAAGGATGTGAGTGTTTTATCACGGCATGTCGTGGCCCAGTTGGCATTGCGGCGGCAGTCGCGCGAACTTGCTGCGAGCGGGGGCGACTGTGATCAACTGAAACACGATCTCGCGTTGGCGAGGGCTGAGAATGCCCGGTTGCTCCGGAAAATCCCGCCACGGCAATGACGCGTCGCAACCGGTCGCCGCGAAAATCGCGCGGCTGAATCCTGCGTCAGGATTTATCGCCAAATGTGGCCCGCTGAAACTGCGACCGGATTGTGTTTGGACGGCGGCCAGTTTTCGGGACTGTGCCGGCGCGGAAATCCGTTTTCCGGGTTGCTTGATTGATGTTATCTCTCTGCCATGGAACCAACCGGTCAATCCCGTATCTCCGCCCGTTCCCGTCGTGAGACCATGGACTGGGCGCTGGTGCTCGCCAGCCAGGGGATCGAGGCGCTGATTGATGAGGGCGCTGGTGGCGCGGGGTGGGGCTTGGTGGTGGCCACGAACGATTATCCGGCGGCAATTCGGGCCATCCAGCTATATCGTTGGGAAAATCGCCATTGGCATTGGCGGCATCCGCTTGCCTGGCGCGGATTTTCTTTTGATTGGAACGTGCTTTTCTGGGGCTTGTTGATGGCTGGCTTCTACTACTTGAGTCACATTTCGCGGCCGGATTTTCAGATGGCTGGGTGCATGGATAACGAGGCGGTGCAGGCGGGACAGTGGTGGCGGCTGTTTTCCGCGATGCTGCTCCACGCGAATGTCGGTCACCTGGCGGCGAATGTTTCCACCGGCATCGTTTTGCTGGGCCTGGCCATGGGACGTTACGGCACCGGTGTCGGATTACTGGCGACGTATCTGGCCGGCGCGGGGGGCAATCTGGCCGGTCTGCTGCTCTATCCGCCTACCCATCTGGGCGTGGGTGCCTCCGGGATGGTCATGGGCGGCCTCGGCATGCTGGCCGCCCAATCCGTGACGTTCCTGCACCGGAATCGTGCCGGTTGGAAAAATGTGGTCCGCAGCAGCCTGGCCGGGGTGATGCTGTTTGTTTTGTTCGGGCTGAATCCAGATGCGGACGTTATTGCACATCTGGGTGGATTTGCGACGGGATTGGCGCTGGGAGGAGTGTTGATCTATTTGCCTGCGGCCTGGCAAAATCCCAAAACCGATCTGGCCGCCGGAATCCTCTTTGCCGGCTTGCTGCTGGCGACCAGTTGGCTGGCGTTTCGTTAGGCTTTTCCATGAATGATTGTGCGGATTGCGTGAATCTTGCCATGTCGTTGCCAATTTTCCATGCCACCAGTTTGTAACCATAAATCTCCGTGGTCATTTCCAAACTTTCGGTGTTAAGGTAAATGTTATGAAAGCCGAAATAAAACTTACCGGGGAACAGTCATTGCCTCCGTTGCCGGAGGATGCCCGGATATTGCTGCTCACTGAAACTTCCCGCAGCCGGGAGGCGAGATTGACGGAGAATTTTGATCCGGAAAATCTCTCCCTGCGCGCCAACCGGATGACGGTGGTGCTCCAAAATATTCTGGAGCACTCTGGTTATTCGCACGGCGGGTTGAACGATTGAGGTAAAAGTTTTGGCCAAGTCTAATACGCCTGGCGGTCACGTCCGGGGCGAAGATATTTGACATGTCGGTTGTTGTCCAGAAACGGTATTGCTTCGTCTGCTGTTAATCTGCTGTCGTCGAGGGGGCGGGCTCCGGGCTTTCCACAAACACCGGTTCCTTGATGCCGGAAATGAGGCTGAAATTGTTGATTTTCTCCAAGGTCATCTCCGTCAAATGATGCCCGGAACACAAAATTAACGTGCCATCCTTGGTTTCAATGTTCGAATGCAGCACCATGCCCGGAGTCAGGTCGCAAATGGCAATGGAAATGCACGCTTGTGCGGCGTCGCGTCCGCCCGTTCCCATGCCGTAAAATTCGCGCACCGCTTCCAGCAACACGGGATCATACCAACCGAGCCGCGACTGCATTTCGTTCAAGGCTTTGGACCGGTTCAGCTTGGCCGCCTGAAGCTGGGTGAGGTCGTTTAGTATTTTCAGGAGGCGTGATCCCAGCGGCAGCGCCTCGCCCTTGACTGTGTCCTGTGGCAGGCCGGTGCCGTCGTAATTTTTCCGTTGGTAGCGCACGATGCGGGCGACACCTTCCAGCCGCGGAATGTTGGCCAGCAGGCGGGCGGCGGTTTCCGGCAGTTGCGAAAGAATCTGCTCCTCGGCCTTCGTCAGGTTGATGCCGGCACGGGCGCGAATCAGCATTTCCGGCGGAATGGTGGCGTTGCCGATCGGTGCCAGCATGACTGCCAAGGGAACTTCCCAGTCGTTTTCCGCCTTGAATTTCCGGGTAACCGTGTCAATGAGATTCCGCATCGTCTGAGCCCGGCCAAACGACTCGGGTTCCATCATGGACAGGATGTCCGTCAGCAGTTTGATGCTGCCGCTCAGAGTCTTGTTAAGCAGGTTCCTTTCAGCGGTCACCAGCCGGTATTGCTCCAGGGCGTCTTCAATGGCCTTGCCCAGGATTTCGAGCGGGCAGGGTTTGGTGAGAAAACGGAAAATGTTGCCCTCGTTCACCACCTTGATGGCACCTTCCAGATCGGCATTGCCGGTGAGCATGATGCGGACGGTGTCCGGCGCGCGTTCCCGCACGAGCGCCAGAAACTGGATGCCGTCCATGCGCGGCATCTGACGGTCGGAGAGGACCACGGCGAACGGACCGCGTTCCGCAATTTTTTTCAGCCCGGCCTCTCCGCCCTCGGCGGTTTCCACCTGGTATTTGCGGTGAAAATTCCGTTCGCACCCCGCCAGCAGATTGGGATCATCGTCCACGAATAAGATTTTTTCGTTCATAAACAGCGCATGGTTTCAAGGTTCAATGGC
>JAJXXI010000270.1 GCA_021781185.1 bacterium | reverse complement strand
GATGGTCAGCGCCGGGACGGTGAAGTTGTTGGTCAGGAAGACCAGCACCTTGCCCGTTTCTGGATCGCGATAGCCGATGCGGCGCAGGGGGACGGGATAATCGTGTTGGGCGTCCAGCCCGGTGAGCCCCACGGTCTGGTCGAAACGCAGGCCGGTGGTTTTGTCCACCGGGCGGGAGTAACGGCGGGCACAGCGGAAGTTTTGTTTGGCGCGGGTGACGAAGAAAGCGCCGCATTGGTGGAGGCGATACCAGCGGGCGAAGTCGAGATAGCCGCGATCCATGATGTAAAACGAGCCGGCATCCCAGACGAGCTGGTCAAGGATGTTGACGTCATGAACACTGCCCGTGGAGACAATGATGACGGTGGGAAAGTTGCCTTGGAGGGTCAACAGGGTGTGGAGTTTGATGGCGGCCTTGTGCTGTCGAAACGTGGCCCAAGGAAACAGCGAGAGGCAGAGGTCAATGGTGGTGGAGTCCAGCGCATAGGCGGCGGCTTGGAGTTCAAAGCGGAACGGCTCATCGGCGTAAAGCGTGGCGGCTTGCTGGATGAGCACCTGGGCGAAATCGGCAAAGATGCGCCAGTCGCGATTTTCGTTGGCATCGGCCAGGGTGCTGCGGGCGGTGGGTTGGCGGATGCCGGCGTGGTAGAGTTTCGAGCCGAAGGACGCCAGGCAGGTTTCGATGTCGCGCAGACTTTCGCGCCAGGTGAGTTGGGCGAAGGCCAGCACGAGGAACTGTTCGTAAGCGGGGAGTTTGCGGACGCGACGGTTGCCGTGGTAACGGGCGACACACTTGTCGAACTCATATTTGGGGAGGAAGTCGAGGAGTTGGGCGAAGACGGTGCGACCTTCGTTCATCAGGTGGAAAACCGCAGGAATGCGGGGAGCCACCCTCAAGGAATCGTCGCAGAATTGAAATCGAAAAATGACCGAACAGCGAGAACAGCCAGATTTTACCGAAACGAAATCGCTGTCATCAAAACCTTAACCGGACAGTAGTGAAAAGCGGAATATCCAGCGGCTTCTCCATCAAGGCGTCCACGCCCAAGTCGGCGGCGCGCGGGTAACTGCGAGCGCACCAAATCATAGAGCCCATCGAAGGAGCGGCGCAGATCGGTCGTTCCCGGCGCCAGGAAGATGCGCGTGGCCGGCCCTGGCGCAATCACGCGAGCGCCTCCTGGATGACGACCAGCAGCGTCAAGAGTTCATCTGCATCGAAGCCGGCCGGCACCGTGACCCCCGCGCCATTGGGCAGACGGACCGTGAAAACAGCAGAGGCTGTTGATCCGGTCAGTAAGAGAGAATATGCAATCGTGGCATCAAGTTGCACTTCGGCCAGGCGGGAACATTTGCGTTTCATTGCCACCAACCTGCCCGCATCCGGCGCCCCCGCCTAGTTGGTTTGGCCGGACGGATACATTCAAACTACGAAAGTGGCGAAGCCCGGAGCGCCTCAACCCGCCGGCGGTATATCGATGCGCGGGTGGAGGATGAAAATTTTCACACGGCTGAAAAACCCGTTTATAACCGGATGATCGTGAAAGAATGAGCGGGAAAAGTCACGCTCGTCTCGCCATCTTTCAACCCGTGCTTCCATTGGGTCTTTACCGGCTTGATGGCCTCGGTGTTGTCCGCGGTGTTGCACGCGTCCAGCGGACCTTCCAAAGTCAAGACTTGCGCCACGGGCTTCGCCGGAACAAAGCCGGAAATCTTCAGCGGAAGCCTTGCGGGTTTCGCGCCGACATTCACAACTTGCAAGACCAGCGTTTTTCCGTCCTCGCTCTTCGTGGCGCTCACATCAATGTCGCGGTCCAGGCTTTCGGTTTTCACCTCGATTGGCTGGTAATTCCGCGAAATCATCTGCGTCACGTAGCCCGGCGGTTGCAGCCAGACTTGCGACGGATTCAGGAACAGCAGCCCCTGATTCCAGCCGTTGTCATTCTGGCCGTCCGGCTGGAGACAATTCGCCGAGGAAGTGACCGGCAAACGTCCATCGCGCTGAATGGCGTTTATGGCCAGCGCATTTGCCAATGCACGGCGTTGTGAATGGTTGTTCGCATTCAACTCGAAAACCAGAACCTTGTGTTTTGCGCCATCGGCGATCTTGTCCAGCGCATCAATGTAGGAGAACATGGATTCTAGGGTGCTGTCGGGCTGCGGACCGCCCGTCCAGACATGCACATCAAACCACACCTCACGGTCGTGCTGCTTCGCCAGTTGCAGAATTTTCTGGTGCGCCGCAAGCGTTGTGATGTGGCTGTCTGCGCCGCTGAAATTGAATGGATCAGTAATGACTTTGTGATAGGAAAAATCGCCCACGATCAAAATGACCGCTGGATCTTTCGCCCAAATCACCTCGGCCATCGCCTTGAACTTCTGGAAATACGCGTCATCCACCTTTTCCTCGTTGCCCAGCTCGATATATTTCAAATGATACGGCGCGGGATGACCGTCGGTGACGCGCTTCTGGCCCCAAACGCTGGCGCGCCGTTGAGATAATCCATGAGATCAGCTATGTCCTGCGGTGATTCGTTGATGTCTAAGTCAGGAATGCCGACGATCCTCGCGGCTTCGCAGAAGTTCAGGAAATCAAAAATGGCCCAGCCGTCCGAGGCATACGGATACCATTGACCTTCATACGGTGGCCGTTGCGCGCGCGGTCCGATCATTTTCTTCCATCGGTATTCGGGATCGTTCACCATGCTGCCGCCGTAGCGCAGAAGCGTCACGCCCTGATTGATCAATCCCTCCGCCACATCCTTGCGAACGGGCAAGTCCTTGAAGCGCCCCCATGAACCAGTCTGCAGGAAAGCGTAACCCAGCGCAACCGCGCCAGGCTGCCTGAGCTTGATTGCGAACTGGCCGGCGGTGTCTGCCGCGTTTGGCTCAAGTGTGAAATCCAGACGCTGCCAGCCGCCAGCTTTGAGCTTCAAAGCTTTTTCGGCATACACCGTCGCACCATCCTTGCTTTCCAGTGCGACAAACAATTTTGTGACCGACCTGGCTCGCGCCCAGAGATAGCCCTCGTATTTTTTGCCTTTGACAAAGTTCATTCCCCAGCGGTTAAGGCCCTGGTTCTCGATGCCAATAGCGCCTGAACCACTGGCAAAAGTGATCTGCTGGCTTTGGTGTCCGGAAAATGCGCCTGACGATTCAAGCGAAAAACTTCCTTTGGCCGTGCCTTGCCGGATCGGTCGCCACATGCCACTGACACTGTCGGCCGAACTGTTCTCGGCATCGTATTCAAACGGAATTATTTGCCGCACCTTGGCCATGCCGACGGAAAAATTTCGGAATAGAACCTTATGCTGCCAGATCCGCAAACCCACTGTGCCGGTTTCGAGCGGATGTTCGGTGTCTTCAAATTGCGCCATGCTTTTGCCGTTGACGAACACCTCAAAGGAGTTGGTGGTCATGCGGACGGTCAATTTGATCCATTCGTTGACAGGCACATCACACGGGACGCGGCGAATCGGTTCCCAGTTCTGACGATGGCGACCAAGCACTAAAAATCCCGGCCTTTCAAGCGAAACTTCGTAGCCGGTGAACGCATCCGAGCTCTTGCCAGCATCGCTGACTTTAAGAATCAAACCGCCATTGCCGCCGGCTGCTTGCGTTAGCATCACATCCACGCTGACCTCATCTGCAGATAACGCGGAACCGTCCCAGACAATTTTTGAACCATCGCTGCCAACGCCCTGAACACTGCCATCGTCCGCCAGCGTCCAGAGACCATCATAAGTCTTGAACCCTTTCAACGGCAGTTGCGCCGCAGGTTCCGCAAAGCTCTCACCAAAAATCATCTGGCTGTCAATGCCGCCATAAATTTCATGGTTCACATCCTCAATGCACGCCCCGGTCAGATAAGGCGAATTTGTGTGAAGCACTTGATCCGCATGCACCGTGATCCCATGATGTTGTGTCTGAGCAAACATCGTGAAAGTGCTCAGAATTCCCGCCATGACAGTTGCCGTTGTTATTGAAAGAGTTTGATTATTCATTTGATATTTTGGTTGATTTTATCTGATTCCATTATTTGACAAGACGATAAAAAGCCTGCTGGTTGGCGTGCGGGAAGGCTACGAGTATGTCCGCACCGAATATCATCACGGAACGGTCGAGTTTCATCTGGCCGTCACCGACCGTTTGCTGGTGTGCCCGCACTGTCAAGGGCGGGAAATCATCCGCAA
>JAJXXI010000392.1 GCA_021781185.1 bacterium | reverse complement strand
ACATTGGATCCAGATCGCCATCAATGAAATTGGCCAGGTTGTAAAGCGTCAGTTCCAGCCGGTGATCCGTGACGCGGTTTTGGGGGAAATTGTAGGTGCGGATCTTTTCGCTGCGCTCGCCGGTGCCGACCTGGTCCTTGCGGAACGCGGCGTATTTGGCGTCTTCCTCGGCGATCTTGATGTTGAGCAGGCGCGAGCGCAGCACGGTCATCGCCTGAAGTTTGTTCTTCTGCTGCGAACGCTGGTCGGCACAGCGCACGATCATGCCGGTGGGCTTGTGGATGATCTGCACGGCGGAATCGGTGGTGTTCACGCCCTGGCCGCCCTTGCCGGAGGCGCGGCAGACGTTGACCTCGATTTCCTCCGGCTTGATTTCGATGTCCACCTCCTCGGCTTCCGGCATCACGGCCACGGTGCAGGTGCTGGTGTGGATGCGGCCCTGCGCCTCGGTGGCGGGCACGCGCTGCACGCGGTGGACGCCGCTCTCGTATTTCAGCCGCTTGAAAACGTCCTGCCCGCTGACTTGAAAAATGATTTCCTTGAAGCCGCCGAGGTCGGACGGGTTGGAGTCCATCGTCTCGGTCTTCCAGCCGCGCGCCTCGCAGTAGCGCGAATACATGCGATACAAGTCGGCGGCGAACAGCGCGGATTCCGAGCCGCCCGCGCCGGCGCGGATTTCGATGATGGTGTTGCGGGAATCGCTCGGCTCGGGCGGCACGAGGCCGAACCGCACCTGCTGGGCCAGCTTTTGCTCCTCGACTTCGAGCCGGGTGATCTCTTCCTTGGCGAGCGGCACCATTTCCGCATCGGCGGCGTCGAGCAGGACGCGATTTTCCGCGAGTTCGGCCACGACCTTGAGATACGCCGTGCCGATGGCGACCAGTTCCTTGAGCCGCGCGTATTCCCGGGAGAGTTCCTGCGCGCGCTGCGGATTGTCAAACGCCTTCGGGTCGCTCAACCAGGCTTCCACCTCGGCAAAACGGCTGCGGAATTTTTCAATGTGCGGACGCAGGTCCATGGGGGTATCTTAATATCTTCGATTTACGAATTGCGATCGAACCCGCTTGCAGAGCGTCAACTGTCAATGGCAAATCGGGAAACCGGCCTAAAAAACAAGCCGCCCGCAACTCCGGAGAAATCCGGCGATGCGGGCGGCAGGGGTCGAAAAGCTAGGCCTTTTTCTTCTTCTTGGCGGCAAACGCCTCGGCGGCGGCGGCCGTCTTGGCGGCGCGCTGCTGGAACTTGTCCACGCGGCCGGCGGTGTCCACGAACTTCTGCTGGCCCGTGTAGAACGGATGGCAGGCGTTGCAAATACCGACGATGATGGTGTGCTTGGTGGAACGGGTCTTGATCACGTTGCCACAGGCGCAACGGATCTCGGCGTCCACATATTTCGGATGAATGTCCGTCTTCATAAAATTGGCCGCAAAGACTAGCACGCGCCAGCCGGATGACAAGAGGGATTTTTGGAGTGTTTTCTGACTGGGCGCATCTGGACACGGTCCTTAACTCGCTGCGACCTTGGTAGTGACACAGGCAGGATGCCTGTGAATTGCGTCCGCGTGGCCTGGCTGGTAGAAATCCACAGGCAGGATGCCTGTGCCACTACGGTTCCGGCTGACGCCGGAACCGTTTCATCCCGAACTTAAGGACCGTGTCCAGATGCGCCCTTTCTGACTTTTGGGGGCGGGGGCACATTTGCGCTCCGCTGGAGTCCGGGCTGACAATTCTTTGATTCTGATTTCTTTGACCTGGGTCAAGGCGGGTTTTCTCATGAACGGTCATTCTTTTCCCATCAAAGGCCGTCAGTGAGGCGGCTAACAACAACAAAACGAATTCAACATTATGTTCTGCTTTCAATGTGAACAAACCTCCAAAGGCACCGGCTGCACCGATTTCGCGGTCTGCGGCAAGGACGAATCCACCGCCGTGCTGCAAGACCTGCTCATACACGCCGCCAAGGGCATTGCGCAATACAGCCATCGCACACGTCAATTGGGTGCGACGAATATAACACTTGATCAGTTTTTACTCGAAGCGCTGTTTGTCACGGTGACAAATGTGAACTTCGACGACGCGGCCATTGAACAGACCATTCGCCGCGCCATCGTCCTGCGCGAACGTGCCCGGGCGCTCTACGAAAACACGGTGCGCCAAACTGGCAAACCGGTGGAAGAAATTCGCGGCCCGGCCACTTGGCTGCCTGCGCGAACGACGGAAACCTTGATTGCGCAGGGCGAAGCGGTGTCCAGTCTCACCCGCCGCGACCGTTTTGGCGCGGACATCGCGGGATTGCAGGAACTGTTGCTTTACGGACTGAAAGGCATGGCCGCCTACGCCGAACACGCGCTCGTGCTCGGTCACGAAAACGATTCCGTTTACGCCTTCATCGCTGAGGCACTGTATTATCTTGCTGAGGAAATTCCGTCGGTGGAACAACTATTTGCGCTGAACCTCAAGTGCGGCGAGGTGAACCTGCACGTCATGGAGCTGCTCGACACCGCCAACACCGGTGCCTACGGCCATCCCATGCCGACGCCCGTGCGCGTGGAACCCGTGAAGGGCAAGGCGATTCTCGTTTCCGGCCACGACCTCAAAGACCTCGAACAACTGCTCATTCAGACCGAGGGCAAAGGCATCAACATCTACACGCACGGTGAAATGCTGCCCGCGCACGGCTATCCTGAATTGAAGAAATTCAAGCACCTCGCCGGCAACTACGGCGGCGCGTGGCAGGATCAAAAAGTGGAATTCGCCAAATTTCCCGGCGCGATTCTGATGACGACCAACTGCATTCAGGAACCACAGGAAAATTATGAATACCGCATTTTCACCAGCGGTTTCGTTGGCTGGCCGGGCGTGACGCACATTGCCAACGGCGATTTTTCGCCGGTCATTGAGGCTGCACTCGCCGCGCCGGGATTCGCCGAAGACGGACCCGACAAAACAATTCTCGTCGGGTTCGGCCACAACGCCGTTCTCGGTGTCGCCGACAAGGTGGTGGAAGCCGTGAAAGCCGGAGCCATCAAGCATTTCTTCCTCGTTGGCGGCTGCGACGGCGCGCGGAGCGGACGCGATTACTACACCGAGTTCACCGAAAGCGTGCCGAAGGATTGCGTGATCATGACGCTCGCCTGCGGCAAGTTCCGTTTCAACAAGCTGGACTTCGGCACCATCGGCGGCATCCCGCGTCTGCTCGACATCGGCCAGTGCAACGACGCCTACTCGGCCATCAAGATTGCCGTCGCCTTGTCCAAGGCATTCGACTGCGGCGTGAACGACCTGCCACTGTCGCTCGTGCTTTCGTGGTATGAGCAAAAGGCCGTGGCGATTCTCCTGACCTTGCTGCACCTCGGCATCCGCAACATCCGCCTGGGACCGACGCTGCCCGCCTTCGTCACGCCAAATGTGCTCAAGGTGCTGAACGAAAAATTCAACCTGATGCCGATCAAGACGGCGGAGGAGGATTTGCATTCCATTCTGCAATTGACTGCCTAACCGCCGCAGTGGTATTTGAAAAACTACGGATGGACACCGATGAACATGGATGCAAATGGGTTTCAGACCGTTCCCCCACCGGGTGAAGACGGCCAAATCTTCGAACGCTTTTATTATTTATGTGAACCCGTGTCCACATCTGTGTTCAAGTTGTCAAAACCCTCATAAAAAAAGGGGTTTCTTGAGCGCATGGACGGCCACTGTCAGTAGAACTGCCAGCCGGGTGATGGATTGAAACACCATCCGCCACTAGCCGGCCAGAACTCCGCTGGAACCTGCCCACGACATCCTAACGTGTCGTGCCGGTTCTAGTGCATGATTCAGCATCATGCCCATGAAAACGAAATACACCCTCTTCCGGCGCAACGGAATCGATTATTCCCAAGACACGGCGACCGGCCAGCAAAAAAGCCTGCGCACCCGCGACGAGGCCGAGGCGCTGGAGTTGATCCACGCCTGTAACGAGGCGCACCGCCAGCCCGTCCTCAACTTGCAACTTGCCCGCGCCTAGCTGCGCAGGTAGATGTCCTCATACTGCAAACTCCGCCACAACCGCTCCACGAACCGGTTGTCCATCCACCGCCCCAAGGTAGTCGGCGGAGGTGAACTGCGCGCCCTGATCGGTGTTGGCGATCAACGGCGGCTGGTTCCCACGCGCCAAGGCCAGTTGCCAGGCTTGCACGCAGAACCCCGCCTCCAG
>JAJXXI010000385.1 GCA_021781185.1 bacterium | reverse complement strand
GAAACACGGACTTCAGGTTCTCGACCAGTTCGTTCATGCGCGCCTTGGCGGCGGGCGGGAAATATTTTTCCACGTAAAGCCGGCCGAGCGCCTCGCCGATGGTTCCGTCAATGACGTGGGCGGCGCGTTTCCAGCGCGGCTCCTGTTCCGGCTGGCCGCTCAGGATTTTGCCGTAGAAGTTGAAGTTCTCCCGCACGAAGGCCGCCGGCAAATACGGGGCGCTTGCGTCCAGCAAATGCCAGCGCAGATAAACCTTCCAGTCCGCCAGCGGCCGGGACCGCACCAGTTGGTTCAGGGCCGAAAAAAATTCCGGCTGGCCGACAATTTCATAGGCCGGCCCGGCCAGGTTTAAACCGGTGAAATAGACCTTCCACGGCAACGCCGGCGTGTTGGTGGCGAGTTCGTCGCCGGTGAATTTGTGGTAGTTCTTGTCCGGGTCGCGCAGATCCACGCGGGAGCGACTGGCCCGGGCCAGGTCGGTCTCCAGCGCAACCACCGTGCCGGCGTTGGTCGCGGCCTCGGCCGGTTTTTCCCCCAGCAGCGTGAACATCGTCTGCACGTGTTGCTGATACTGCCGGAGCTTTTCCGCAAAGCGGGCCTTGAGATAGTAATCCCGATCCGGCAACGAAATGCCGCCTTGATCCAGTTCAACCGCATAGATCGAACTGTTTTTTGCGTCCGGGCCGAAGTCCGGGCTGAACAGTCCGCCGATGCCGCGCAAATGAAAATCCGCCAGGACGGCAAACAGATCGCCGGTGGATTTAATCCGGTCAATTTGTTTCAAATCGGCGGCGATGGGCTTGAGGCCAAGTTCCTCGATGCGGTTGGTATCCATGGCTGAAGCGAAAAAATCGCCGACCTCGCGCGTGGGTGAAGCCGGCGGCAATGATTCCGCCCGGCGGGCCGCCGATTCGAGAATTTCATGGATCAAAAACCAGTTGCGCTCCGCGAGTTCGGTGAAGGCCGCCCAGCGCGACTTGTCGGGTGGGACGGGATTGTTCTTGAGCCATTCTCCGTCTGCATAGAGATAGAAATTCGTGCTGGGGCTCACGGAACGATCCATGTAGTTCACCGAAAACGCCGGCGCTTTCGGCGGGACGGCGGCGGGCGGCGGATTCGTTGGCAGGCCCTCGGCTGCCCCGGCCGGAAATCCAATGGCCGCAAACGTCAGCAGGATGGCGGAATAGACGGTGATTTTTTCCATGATGTAATAGTTCGGTGGGTTCGACAGTTTGCCGCCAATTTCATTCAGAGTTTTGGTGACTGGCTTGATAAACGCGCACCCAGTCCACCTCGAAGCGGATGGGAAATTTGGTTTGCGACGGATCGCCGCCGCAGTCGCCGCCAATGGCCTGGTTGAGGATGAAATACACCGGCCGGCGGAAAGGATTGCCGTGATCCGCGTGGTCCGCCGCCGTGAGATGGAGATGATTCATCAGTTTGCCGTCGAGCCGCAGGTCAATTTTCTTTTCATTCCATTCCATGGTCCAGATGTGAAATTCGTTTGACCAGGCATCGCCGCCGAGTTCGCTTGCCGGCTTTTTCCTGGCCAGCCACTTGGTTTTCCCGTCGAGGCTGTAGCCGAAATTGGCGAGCACGGTGCCGGCGTAATATTCCATGATGTCCACCTCGCCGCACGCAGGCCAGCGGATGCCGGGCGTGGCACCGAGCGTCCAGAACGCCGGCCAGCTTCCGGGGCGCGGGTCAATGCGGGCGCGCATCTCAAACTTGCCAAATTTGAACTCGCGCAAACGGCGCGAGATGATGCTGGCGGAGGTGTAATCGATCCATTCGCGGCGGGTGCGCCAGTCGTGGCTGCCGGGAACGTAATTTGGATTGCGCTGATGACCCCGGCGCGCCTCGATGACGAGCAGGCCGTTGGTGCAAAAGGCGTTTTCGGGCTGATACCACTGCAGTTCATGATTGCGCACAAAGCCATGTTCAAAATCCCAGTTGGCGGGATCGGGCGGGCCGTCGGTGTTAAATTCATCGTGCCAGACCAGTTGCCAGTGATTGGTCTCATCGCTAACCGGCTCCGGCCAGCCGTTCACCCAGGCAATCGTTCCGAGCGCCAGCCGGGACCGGCCCTGGCTGTTGGCGTCATAGTAGTGGTAACTGAAACGGGTGGTCTCGCCGTCGTGAAGGATGCCAATGTGGCCGGGGCCGATGAACGGGCCGGTGCTCTGCAGGAATATCGAGCCGCCGCCACTGGCCAAATCCTGGCCGTGGCGGTCGAGATACGGGCCAGTGATTTTCTCCGCGCGCCCGACGCGCACTTCGTAGGTGCTGTTGGTGCCCCTGCAGCATTGACCCCAATTTACAAACAAATAGTAAAACCCGGCGTGACGCGTCAGGCAGGCCGCCTCAATGGACGGATTCCAGGCCAGTTGGTAAAGCGGCGAATTGGTGCTGACGCGGCGGCCGGTGTGCGGATCCAGTTCGGTCAAAAAAATACCTTCCCAATACGAACCAAAGGCGAGCCAGAGTTTGCCGTCCGTGTCGAGCAGCAGGCTGGGATCAATGGTGTTGTAGAGGCTGCCGTTGGTGGAGCCGATGACTTCGCCGGCATCGGTCCACCGGTAATTGGTCGCCGCCGAATCGAGGGTTGGACTGGTGGCCAGGCCGATGGCGGATACGGGTTTGCCCCAGATGGAAACGGCGTAGTAGAGCAGATACTTGCCATCCACCCGGATAATATCTGGTGCCCAAAAACTGCCGGCAAATTTTGGAACAGCGTTGCTGATCCAAGCCGGTGGCCGGTCAAAGACGGGCGCGGCATTGGTCCAGTGAATCAAGTCGCTTGAAGTTTTGGCGCGAATGCCGGGACCCGTGCCGAAAACATAAAAGCTGCCGCCATCGGCCACGATGCTGGACGGATCATGGATGAACGTCTGGCCGGAAAGTGCGTCAGGAATAAAACCATTCGCGGCGATGCCGGAGGCAGTCGCCGCGAACAGAACCAGAAAACAAAAGCAACGTCCGCTCATGCCGGCATTAAGCCAGAGATGACGGCGAAGATGAATCCCCAATGCCCTCCGATTACTTGGCGGCGGGCTTGAGCGAGACGGCAAGGCGGGATTTTTTGCGGTTGGCCGTGGGGCGCTTGACGGCACCGACCTTGACAGCCTTGTCGAATGCGGAATGGACGCCGGGCAGCAGCTTGGCGGCTTCGTCCTGTTTGCCGGCGGCCACGGCGGCGCGGAACTGTTTCTCCATGCGGCGCAGGCGGGATTTGACGCTGCTGTTTTGGAGGTTCTTGCGTTTGCTGTTGCGCATCCGGCGTTCGGCTGACTTCGTATTCGGCATATTCTATGTAATTGTTCGCTAAAGAGCTGGGGAGGCTAAAGAATCATGCTGGAATGTCAATGTTGAAAAAGTTTTTCATCTCGTGCTGTTCATCCCGCTTTACTTTTAGGCAACTGGCTGGTTTTGTATGGGATAATTAACTTTGCTTTGGAAGGATACAAAGCAACCATGAACCAACCCCTTTCCATTCTGCACTTGGAAGATAATTCCGACGACAGCCAACTGGTGCGGGAGCTGCTGGAACAGGATGGCGTCAAGGTGGATATTACGCTCGCCGGCAGCTTGGCGGATTTCAAGCGGCTGCTGGGAAAAGGCCGCTGGGATTTGATTCTCGCCGATTACCGGCTGCCCGACGGCACCGGATTGGACGCCATGAAACTGGTGCGGGAGAAATTTTCCAACCTTCCTTTCATTCTGCATTCCGGCACCCTCGGCGAAGTTGCCGCCATCGAGAGTCTCAAGGCTGGTGCCACCGACTATGTCCTGAAGCAGAACCGGGATCGCCTGCCCTCGGCGGTGCGGCGCGCCGTGGCCGAGGCGGTGGAACGGACCCGGCGGCAGCAGGCCGAGGACGATCTGCGCCAGAGCGAAAAACAATACCGGCTGTTGTTTTACGGGAATCCGAATCCGATGTGGGTGTTTGATCTGGAAAGCCTCGCCATTCTTGAGGTCAACGAGGCGGCGGTTTTTCATTACGGATTTTCCCAGCAGGAATTTCTCCACATGAGCCTGAACGACCTCCGGTCGCCGGATCGTGATGCCCAAGCCGCCAGCTCCACCTGGGACGCTGAAAGCCAGTCCGTCATCTGGCGTCACCGCCGGAAAGACGGCAGAACCATGGAGATGGAGGTGGTCTGGAAGCCGCTGGCATTTCGTGGCCGGCTGGCCGCGTTGGCGCTGGCCA
>JAJXXI010000348.1 GCA_021781185.1 bacterium | reverse complement strand
CCGTGATTCACTCCGGTCGCCGGGGCCAGCGGGTGCAACACTTGGAGCAACGCATGAATACGCCGGGCGCAAACAGGGCTCCCGGCAACCCGTCCCGGAATTATGGCAAACCGGTTTATGACAATCGCGGAGGTCAGCGTAATGTCGCGCCGCCCAACAACCGCAACGTCGCACCGAACGAGGTCAGCCGCCGCCCGTCAAACGGTCAGCCATCACAAATGGAAAACCACTTCCGCCCGAGCAACGATATTATTAGTCGTCCGGCACCATCGAATATTAGTTCGGCTCCGCAACACAACCGGCCGGAACAACGCCCGAATACAGGAAACCAGAACACCTTCGTGCGGCCGGCGCAAAACCCGGTCCTGCGGGCCAATAATCCTCCAGCGGTGAATAATAATAATGCGCCGAATGGGCCGCGCAACTGGTCCGCCGGCCAAAATCAGGTCCAGCCACCGCCGTCTGCGTTCCAACGACAGATCCGGCCGGCCTATCCGCAGCACGCCTACACCGAGCGGCCCCAGCCTGCGCCCCGCCAGTATGTCGCCCCAACGGAACCCCGGCACAACAACTACTCCGCGCCGCCAAATCAGCCGGCGCAAAATCAAAGCCCGGCCCAAAATTCCAATGATGGACGCCGGGAGTGGCGATCACAGAATCGTTAAGCCGGTCCGCTCTTTCCGCGCCGCGCCGCACAGGCGCGGCGTTTTTGCTTTTGCCGCCGCCGTGCCGCTGGCAACCTGTTGGCGTGGGCATTTCCCGGCAACAATTTGAACAGATGCAGCAACGCCTTGGCGGCTGGCAAACCCGCGTTGCCGTCCCATTCGCCTCGTCCCGGCCCACCTCGCGGACGAAAGGCGAAGTCATTCTGGGCGTTGACCCCTCGCTGAGAGGCACGGGCTTCGGGGTCATCCGCACCGGCCTGACGGAACCGGTCGTGCTCGCACAGGGAACCATTTCCTGCCCGAAAGACTGGGAACGCTCCCGCTGTCTCGCCGCAATTTCCCAGACGCTCCGTGACGTGGTGCGCAAGCATCAGCCGACGGTTTGCGCGGTGGAAGGTCTGTTCTTCGCGCAGAATCTGAAGACCGCCATCATCATGGGCGAGGCGCGGGGCGCGGCCTTGTCGGCCATCGCCGAGGCCGGGCTGGACATTTACGAAATCGCCACGCGCAAGGTGAAGCAGGCCATCGTCGGCTACGGCGCGGCGCAAAAATTGGCCGTCGCCAAAATGGTGCAGCGGATGCTGAACCTCGCCGAACTGCCTGCACCTGACGCGGCGGATGCGCTGGCCCTGGCGCTGGTTCATGCGCAAACCGGATCACGCTTCAGCTTGAGCGTGCCCAAAAAAATCTAAACCGATGGAATTTCGCTGCCCCTACTGCCATGCCCCGATTTACAGCCGTAAACTTAAAATCTGCGGCGTCTGCGAAAAGCCGTTGCCCAAGGAACTGTTGATGTCCGACGAGCAAATCGCCTTTTTGAAAAAAGAAGTGGATCAGGAGGAAAAGCGGGCCAAAGATTTTGGCCAGCAATTGAAAGATCTCGGCCCGCATGACGGCGGGATGGGTGGCATTTCTGGCTTTTAATCATGATCTCCTTTCTCCAAGGCAAACTCGTTGAAGCGCTGCCCACGCAGGTCATCGTGGAAGTCCACGGCGTGGGCTACGAAGTTCTGATTCCGCTCTCGTCCTTCGACAAGCTGCCGACGCCAGGTCAGGACGTGAAACTGCTCACGCAGCTCATCGTCCGCGAAGATGCCCACATCCTTTACGGCTTCATGACGGCTACGGAACGGGATTTGTTCCGGCTGCTCATCAACAGTGTCAGCGGCATTGGCCCGAAGACGGCCCTGAACATTTTGAGCGGCATGAATGCAGTGGCCTTTCGCGGGGCGGTGGCCAATGGCGACGTGAAATCGCTGTCGCAGATTTCCGGCGTGGGCAAAAAAACCGCCGAGCGCATCGTGGTGGAATTGCGCGACAAAGTCGGCGCAGCCGGCGCGCTGGAAGCCGCGAGCGCGAAGCATTCGCTTTCGCCCGACGACCAAAAAACCAATGACGCCACGCTCGCGCTCATGGCGCTCGGGTTCAAACAAGCCGAGGCGCACGACGCCGTCCGGGCCGCGCAGGCGATGCTCGGCGCGTCCGCCACGGTTGAGCAGTTGGTCCGCGCGTGCTTGAAAAAAGGTTGACATGGGAACCCATCCAAGCATTAACGTTCAAACACCCACATGGAATACGGTCGCCGCCAGCCATTCGCCGGGTGTTTCCTGCTGGCTGCTGAAGGTGGGCTGTTTCCGCTCCGGCTTTTGATTTTCCCATGTCCAACGTCCCTTCACAATCCCAGACGCCAAACACCAGACGCCCGGCCCGAAAATCCGGCGTCGTCATCCCGCACGCACCGAAATGGCATCAGCGGCTTGGCGCCTTCGCGGTTTTCATTTCGCTGCGGGCGCTGCTGTTCACCGTGCGTTGCCGGCTGCAAAAGCCTTCGGAGTATTTTTTGCCCAATGCGCCGAGGCCGGTGATCTTTTGCATCTGGCACAACCGGCTGGCTTCCTGCATAAAAGTTTTGGACGGACACCGGCGGCCGCACAATGGCGGGGCCGGCATGGCCGCGCTGGTCAGCGCCAGCAAAGACGGCGCGTTGCTCGCGCGCATCCTCGAATGGTTCCGGGTCCAGCCGGTGCGCGGCTCCAGCAGCCGCCGCGGCGCGCAGGCGTTGCTGGAACTGACCACCTGGGCGGAACGCGGCTACGACCTGACCATCACGCCCGATGGCCCGCGCGGTCCGTGTTACCAGGTCCAGGAAGGCGTTGCCTCGCTGGCGCAATTGACCGGCCTGCCCATCGTGCCGGTGTCCTTCAACTTGAACTGGAAAATTCGCATCAAGAGCTGGGACCAGTTTCAGATTCCGCTGCCCTTCGCCCGCTGCGAAATTTGCGTGGGCAAGGCGATCCATGTGCCGGCCAGCGTGAGCGATGAGGAGCGGAAGCAATGCCGCCGGCAGCTCGAAGCCGAACTTCGCGCCATCACGAAGGATTGAATTTTCATGAACCACGAGATGATTTTCATTCCGGTGATTGGTGTCCTTGGTGGTTCACTTTGTGAAAAACGATGATCGCCCGCGTCAGTCTGGAAATCGCGCTGCGTCGGGAGTTTGACTACGCCATTCCACCCGAGTTCGCGGACAAGGTGGATGTCGGCAGCCGTGTGCAGGTGCCGTTCGGCCCGCGAAAGGTGCTCGGCGTCGTCACGGCGGTCGCCGAGGAATCCGCGCACGCGAATCTCAAGCCTGTTATCAAAGTCATTGGCGGGCAAACACTCGTCACACCAAAAGTGTTGAAGCTGGCCCGGTGGATCGCCGGCTACTACTGCTGCGCGCCGGAAATCGCGCTGAAATCCGTTCTGCCCGAAGCCGTGCGCAAGGAAGGCGCGGGCTGGCGCGAGCGGCTGTTTGTCCGCGTGTTGCCGGTGGTCGGCGAATTTCCGAAATTACCCAAGCGCCAGCAGGATGTTTGGAACCTCATCGAGGAGCGCCGGGAAATTTTGTTGTCCGAACTCGTGCAACTGGCCGAAACCACTGCCGCCACCGTCCGCAAGCTGGAAGATCGCGGTCTGGTTTCAATCGCGAACGAAATTTCCGAACGTGATCCGTATGCCCGAGAAACGATTCTGGCCACGCAACCGCTGGCGCTGAACCCCGCACAGGCGGCGGCCCTCGAAAAAATCGTGGCCGCGATGGAGGGGACAGTCCTCCGGCCTGTCGTTTCGGGCGTCGCGCCCGAAATCCGCGCGACACCGCAATCCGCGACAGCTCCATCTGGACCTTCCTGTGTCCCTCTCCGCGCGGCGATCCGGCGGGACGCCGAATCGGGACAGGACGGAGGCCTGGTCCACCCACGCCAAAACACATTTCTGCTCCACGGCGTCACGGGGTCCGGCAAAACCGAAATTTATCTCCAAGCCATCGCCCATGCGCTGGAGCAGGGCCAGGGTGCCATCGTGCTCGTGCCGGAAATTTCCCTGACGCCGCAGACGGTCGAGCGGTTCAAGGCGCGGTTCAGTTCCGGCAAATTGCAGACGCTCGTGGCCGTGCTGCACTCGCATTTGAGCGCAGGCGAACGTCATGATGAATGGCATAAAATTCGTCAGGGCCGCGCCCGCATCGTGATCGGCGCGCGCTCGGCGATCTTTGCACCGGTCGAGCCGCTCGGG
>JAJXXI010000186.1 GCA_021781185.1 bacterium | reverse complement strand
CAAACAGAACTTGCGCATCAAACACTTTTTCGGCACGAGCGACAACGCGGTCAAGACCCAAGTATGGATCGCCATCTGCGTTTACGTGCTGGTGGCAATCGTGCGCAAGGAACTTAGACTGGAGCTGAGTTTGTCCCAAATTTTACAAATTTTGAGCGTGAATGTTTTTGAGCAAGCGCCTCTGGCCGAATTGGTTGCAAAAACCGCATCGCAAAATGGAAGCGCTGATTTTCACAACCAATTGGCATTTAACATGTAATGACCGGATGATAGTGAAAAAATGTTCAGTGAAAAACCATAATTCGCCCAATTTACCAGGTTCCCTCGGTCAGCAGAGAGGCAATGGTTGAGGCCACGTCAGCCGCCAGCAACGGAGCCGCCTGGCGTTCGGAACTGGCCAGATCACTGCCGACATTGACCAGTGTGTGCCCCTTCACATCGCGGTCCATCAGGGCTTTGCCGGTGACAGAATCACGGACCACGACATGCACCGTGACTTCCACCCGGAAATTTTGCGGGGTTAAGGAATCGCTGTTCAAATAACCAAGCCCTTGCCGGTCATAGTTCCGAATGGTTCCACTGACCACCAAATCGCCGGGTCCGCTGCTGACCAGGCGATAAGTGCCATCCACTTGAAGGCGCTCGCGCAATGCCTGCGTCATTGCATCCCCCAGACGTGGCTGGAGAGTTTGGTTGTTGAACGGCATCACCTCAATGGTTTTTTCGCCGGCCACCGCGCCATTGACCGGCCCCAGATGGTAGGCACTGCAGCCGCACAGGACGGCAGCCGCAAGGCAGGAAAGGAATAAATGCCGGACGAACATGGAAGTTTTATTTCTGCGTCGCCGCCTGCAGGCGCGGCTTCAAACGTTCAATTTCTGTCCGGGCGGCAGCCGCCAAGGGAGAATTGGCATCCAGTTGAAGCACATTGTTGTAATAGATGACCGCTCCGGCCCACTTGTGATCCTGCTCGTAAAATTTGGCGATCTCGAAGCTGCTGCGCACCTGTTCCGCCTTGAGTTTCGTGATGGCCTTCTGGGCGTCAGCCACCCGGCTGTCATCGGGAAAAACCACCATGAAATCGGTGTAGGCGGCAATGGCCTGGGCGGCGGCGTTCTGGTCGTATTCCGCCGTATCGGCTTGTTTCTGCCAGGCGACACCGACACGATACATGGCGTCCGCCGCGATCGCCGGCTGGTTGTTGTAACGGTCGGCGGCGGTATTGTATGCCTGGACGGCCTCGGCATAATTTTTCTCCTTTTCGCGGGCGGCACCAATGTTCAACTGGGCGTGCGGGGCCACTTCGCTGTAAGGACCGTTGGCGACAATTTTATCGTAAAGCTTCGCGGTTTCATCCATCGAAGGATAAAGCGGAATCACATTCCACAGCCTGAACCATTCGCCGTTCAGAAAGCGTCCGGCGATGGCATACTGGCGCCACAGCACCTCGTTGTATTGCGCGCTTTTGGGATATTTCTCGATGATGGTTTGGTAGGCATTGAAGGCGGCTTCATCCTTGCCCTTGATCTCGAGACAACGGCCGATGAGATACTCGGCCCGCGGCGCGTAATCGGAAAGCGGCCAGACGCGCAACACCCGGTAGGCCGCGCGGATCGTGGTGGAATAATCCTTGGCCACAAAGGCGTCCTCGGCCACCTGCAACTGCTCTTTGGCCCGCGTGCGCTGCCACTTGGCGGTCTCACCGTAAGGCTCATAATACCAGCCCTCGCCCGGCGCATACATCAAGGGTGCGGGGGAACGCGATGGCAGGAGCACCACCGCCCAAAGAATTAACAACCAGAATCCAGACCGACGCTTCATGGACGAACGGTAGCGGCCAATTTTCGCCAAGTCAAAGCCATTCAACCCCGGAACACGATCAGCACGCCGTAGTCGGTCATGATCTTCTGCACCCCCACATCAAACATCTCATAGCTGATGGTATGGATGCCGACGAGGTTGGTTTCCGTGACCTCCTGAAGGAAAGCCGAGACCTTTTCATCAAACTTGTCATGGCCGGATTCGATGCAAGCCGCGCGGCGAATCGTGTGGATGCGAAGCTTCTTGCCTGCGCCTTTCTGGACGATTTCGAGCGGCGGCGTTGGTTTGGAAATGAGCGATTCGCCCGGCGTGTCGCGCACCGGCACTTTCAAATGGAGCGGCACCTTGGCGGCGGCGGAGGCGGCGATCGGGCTGACCGTCACCGGTGGCGGCGTGGGCACGGGCGGCAGCGACCCGGTGGTCACCTTGCCGCTGGAGGGAATGGTGATATGTTCGCCGCAGGACGGGCATTCAATCTGGGAGCCGGCACCGGATTGATCCACCGCAAGTTCCTGGTCACAGTTCGGACAGTTGAAAATGATGTCCATAATTCAGGTAGGTTTCGTTCGAGCCTAAATCCCCGCCGCGCAGCAAACCAGAAAAAAAACCGTCAATATCAAACCGGGCGTTTGCGGAAGAATGCCTGCGGATCCGCAGCATTCAGTTCGGAAAGATCAAGGCCGGCCGACGGATTGCGTTCGCGCGCGTCAGCCAGATGCCGGGCAATGCGGCTGACGGCGGGATTCGCGTAGAATTTCACCACTCCCACGCCCACCTTGGAAAAGAAGATGACCACCAGCAGGCAATGTTCATCCACATTGATGGCGAACATGCTGAATTTTTCGCCCTGCTGATAAATGCTGTTGAATTTTTTCTCATTCACCAGCCCGGCAATGGTCTGGTTGGCCATGAATGCGCCGGAAGCCAGGGCACCGATGGTGGTCAGGTCAAACTCCTCGGAGCCGCCCTGATGCGCGATGAGAAATCCGCCCTTGTCAATGATCAGCGACGCGGCGGCGTCCGTCTGCGCATTGAATTCCCGGAGCGTCTCTTCAAGCCGTTGGACGTCCTCCTCGATGAGCTGGGGTATGGTGGCCATGTCAGGCAGGTTGGGGTGCGGACTGGTTGATGTATTTTTGCAGCAGCATCCGTGTAATCATGTTCAGCGATTCGAACACGCCCTCGCACTTGTGCGCGGTGCCCTCAAAGGACGGCACCTGCACGTCACGATTGTTGAGCAGATACTCCAGATACTCCAGCGGCGCGGCATTGGGCAGATCACGCTTGTTGTATTGCAGGACGTAGGGAATCTCGGCCAGGCTCAACTTGAGGGAATTCAAGTTTTCAACCAGGTTCTGAAAACTCTCCACATTTTCCGGCATCTTCTCGTATTGCGAATCGGCCACGAACACAATGCCGTCCACGCCCCGGAGCACCAGCTGCCGCGTGGTGTTGTAAATCACCTGGCCGGGCACCGTATAGAGTTGAAACTTGGTTTTGAACCCCTTGATCGTCATCGCCTCGATGGGCAGAAAATCGAAGAACAGGGTGCGATCCGAACTCGTCGCCAGGGAAACCAGCTTGCCCTTGTTGCCGGACGACGTCTGAACATGGTCGTGAACCTGCACGAGGTTGGTCGTCTTGCCACCCATTGCCGGGCCGTAATAGACGATTTTGACCTGCAGTTCCTTCGTAGCTTGATTGATGATGGCCATAATGTTTTATTGCTGTTTCTTCCGGTCTAATTCTCCCGCCAGCCGGGCCAGTTGGACCGATGGCAGGCTGGCACCCGCCTGACCGAACACGGCGAAATACACCGAGTTCACCCGAAATATTTTCCACGGCACGCTGCCCACGGTGAACGCCACGTTGTTCAAAACACCCATCCGCAATTCCCGCGTGCTCTGGTTCATCCGCTCATAAATCTGTGGAATGAAGGCCGCCAGCGTGTCGGGGTTCAACCCGGCCGTCACTTCGCTCGCCACCCGCAAGCCATCCGGCAAGGTCACCAGCGCACCGGCCACCCCCGGCAGCTTCGCGGCCTCGCCGACCACGTCCTTCGGCAGCGCACGCCGGCTGGTAAAATCCGTTTGCGGCACGGCTGGCGGCAAATAAACCGCTTCATCCTGGTTTTGAACTTCACCGTCTTCGGTGCGCACAAAGAAATTGGAATTCCCATTTCGTTTTTCAACCGGCTTCTCCACGGGCCTTGCGGCCGGATTCGCCATCGGAATCGGCGTCGCCGGCTGAACCGCAGGTGTTCCCGGAGCCGCTTTGGGGAAGCCAAAAAACAAATTGGGGATTTCCTCCGAGACCTTGGTGACCTTGCGGGATTGTGGCGCATTTCTCTTGGCCGCGAAAAACAACGGAGCCACCACCTTCAGCGGCAGATCCAGCTCC
>JAJXXI010000147.1 GCA_021781185.1 bacterium | reverse complement strand
TGAAAGCGCGCCGCATTCCCGTGCCCATGAACATAAAAGACACCGTAAAAGCGAATTCGTTTCAAACAATTTTCATCCGCCACGCAATTCAACATGTCCGGCGGATGAAAGGGATCAATAAAGCCTCAACCGCGAAACACATCAAATACCCGGAATGCTTTTTAAAGCCGTGGCGTGTTGCAGGGTAAATCCTTCACGGCGGGAAGCCAATGGCGAGCTTTACGGCGGAATACTCCGGGTGAATTTTCCCATCGCGCGTGCGGATGACCAAATCCGGCTCGGTCCAGGTCTGGCCGCGAAACCACCCGGGCAAATCCTCCGCGCGCATCAGGCCGAACAAGGCAACCAGCGCCGGATCACCTTCACGGAAAACCACCGGACGCTTGCGGACAACCACCAAGCCGGCGGCGCGAGCGCCGCTTTGCACGCGCGCCAGTTGCGCGGGCTCGTGCGGGAATACACACGCAAAAAAGCCGCCGGGCGCGAGATGTTTCGCCGCCGTGGTGCAGTAATCCGCCACGGTGCCGCGCAGCTCAAAGCGGCAGGCGAGCTTTTGCGGATGCCCGCTCTCAACGCCGTCGCCAAGCGGAAAATACGGCGGGCTACCGGTGACAAGATCGAATGTTTCGTCGGCCTTGAGAATGCCGGCGGCGCGGAAATCGCCTTCGCGGATTTCGTAGCGGTCGGCCAGGCCGTTGTAGCGCGCGGACTTTCGGGCCAGCGCCACGCTTTCGGCCTGTGCCTCGACGGTGATAAATTTCGCGCCAGGCAGACGCCAGGCGCAAATCATTCCCACTGTGCCGATGCCGCTGCCGAGGTCGATCGCCGTGCGCGCGGTCGGGCACCAACTCGTGCCATACCAGGCCGTCAAAATGTCGTCGGTGGAAAAGCGATGGCCGTCGCGCAGTTGAAACAGGCGAAAATGGCCGCTGATGGCATCCAGCGTTTCGTGCGGTTCCACGACAACGCCGGCGGCGAGTCCCGGTGGAACCGGCCCTGGTTTGGCCCAGCCTTTGAAATGGGTTTCAACGTTCACGGCTCAATGGGTTTCGCCAGCTTGAGCGGCTCGATGTGTATGAGCACGTCGCGGACGGAAGGGATTTCGGCGCGCACCTTGTTTTTGACCTCGTGACCGATGCGGTGGGAGTTTTCGACGGTCATCTGCGGATCCACCTCGACGTGCATGTCCACGAAAAACTGGTAGCCCATCTTGCGAACGAAACATTTTTCCACGCCGTCCACGCCGGGAATCGTCCCCGCCACGGAACGGATTTTTTCAATGAGTTCAAGATCGGGCGAACGGTCCATCAATTCATTGAACGCCGGCCGCAGCAGCCGCCAGCCGTTCCAGGCGATGACGCACGCCGCGACGAGCGCCGCCCAGTTGTCCGCCGATTCATAACCTTTGCCGCCCACCAGCGCGATGCTGATGCCAATGAACGCCGCCGCCGAAGTGATCGCGTCGCTGCGATGATGCCAGGCATCCGTCTCCACGGCGGAGCTGGACACCGTTTCCGATTCGCGCAGGACGAAGCGGAACAACATCTCCTTCACGCCGATGACCACGATTAAAATAATCAAGGTCCATGGGGAGGGTGCGACGCGCGGCGCAAGAATGCCCGTCAGCGAATGATAGGCGATCAGGCCCGCCGCGAGCAGCAGCATCGCGGAAACAATGGCGGCGGCCAATGGCTCGGCCTTGCCGTGACCGTAGGGATGATCCTCGTCCGGCGGCGTCTCGGCGACCACGAGGCCGCGCCAGACGATGATGGAACTGAAAATGTCCGCGAGCGATTCCACCGCGTCCGCGATGAGCGCCTGCGAATGGCCGAGGATCCCCGCGAGAAATTTCGCGACAGTCAGGGCGACGTTCGCGGCGAGGCCGAGGAACGTGGCGCGGAGACTGCGTTGCAGGCGGGCGGACGGCACGCGGAAATGTTGAATTTCAAACGCGAAGTGTCGAATTCAAAATTTGGACAAGTGGATTGTTGGGTCAGGGGATTGGCGGATTTATGGCCGGTTGGAATTACCACCGGCACGCCTTCTCATCCAAGAATCCGTTCATCCGCTTCAGATCATGTGGCAGAACATTGCGTCGCGGAGCTTCGGTTCGAACCAGGTGCTCTTGGGCGGCATGATGCCGCCGGCGTCGGCAATGCTCATCAAGTCCTCGATGCTCGTCGGGAACAGGCTGAAGGCGCAGGCGTATTCGCCGCTGTTCACGAGCTTTTCCAGTCCCGCCGCGCCGCGGATGCCGCCGACAAAATTGATTTTCTTGCTCGTGCGCGGGTCGTCAATGCCGAAGACCGGCGCGAGAATCTGCTTTTGCAGGATGGTCACGTCGAGCCGCTCAATCGGGTTGCTCGCGGCCGTAAACTGCGGCTTGAAAGTCAGTGTGCGCCACTGGCCCTGAAAATAAAAACCGAGCGCATGTTTGCCCGCCGGTTTTGCGTTGCCGCCGGACTTGAGATCAAAAACCGCCTCCAGCTTGTTCAGCAATTGTTCCGGCGTGTGACCGTTCAAATCTTTCAGCACGCGGTTGTAGGGCAGAATCTGCATCTGGTTGTGCGGAAAGATCACGCTGAGAAACTGGCCGCTGTGCCCCGCGCCGTTGCGGGACTTGAAAACCCGCCCCGCCGCCGCGCTGCGATGATGCCCGTCGGCGATGTAGAGGAACGGAATCTGCGCGAATTGCGCCTCGACAAACTTGATTTCGTCCGGGCCGGCAATCGTCCACGACGAGTGGCGCACGCCGTCCTTGCCGGTGAAATCCACAGCGGGCGTTTCGGCAATCCTCTTCGCCACGAACGCATCAAATGCCGCCACGGCGCGATAGGTCAGGAACACCGGTCCGGTCTGTGAATTCAGCGCCTCGATGTGGCGGACGCGGTCGTCTTCCTTGTCCGGCCGGGTGAACTCGTGCTTTTTGATGATGTTGGCCAGGTATTCCTCGCAACTCGCGGCGGCGACCAGCCCGACCTGGGTGTGCGATCCCATGATCTGCCGGTAAAGATAGAAATTCGGTTGCCCGTCCTGTTTGAGCGCCCCCTGCGCGATGAGTTTGGTAAAATTCTCCCTGCCCTTGGCATAGACCGCCGGCGAATAAAGGTCGGTGCCGGCGGGCAGGTCAATTTCCGGTTTGCTGACATGCAAAAAGCTGAGCGGATTGCCGGCCGCCATTTCGCGCGCCTCCTCGGAAGACATGACGTCGTAAGGCAGTTCGCAGATGTGCGCAGCCAGTTCGGGTTTCGGTCGCAGGGCGGCAAAAGGTTTCAGTGTGGCCATAAAATCAGCGGGGAAGATACGTTTGGCGGGCAATAAAGGCACGCAGAATTTCCTGAAAAAGGACTTGTCAGACCCGATTTCGCTGATACTCTTTGCGGCTCTTTAACGAAAGAAAAATTTATGGCACGCATTTGTGAATTGACCGGTAAACGCCCGATGAAGGGCAGCATCATTTGGCGCTCGGGTAAATCCAAGAAATCCGGCGGTATCGGCACGCACATCACCGCGATCACCAAGCGCAAGTTCCGTGTGAACTTGCAGCGCGTGAAGGCGCAACTGCCCAGCGGCGAAGTCCGCTACATCCGCGTGGCCGCCAGCACCCTCAAAAAGGGCCTCGTCACCAAGGCACCCAGGCGCACCTGGAAAAAGGGCGACGAAGCCAAGAAGGCTTGATTCCCGGTGCGGTTTAAACTTTTAAGACGGAAATTGGCGTTCAGCGATGAACGCCATTTTTCTTTGAGCCAGCTATTTCGCCCTCAGCGCCCCTTCGTCCACTTCAGCTGCGCCCGCTTGAGTTCACGGTCGGAATCGCGCTGCTTGATGTCATCGCGCTTGTCGAAGCTCTGTTTGCCCTTGCCCACGGCGAGCGCCACTTTCACCTTGCCGTTCTTCCAGTAGAACGACAGTGGAAACAGCGCGTTGCCCTTCACCGCCGCCAGGCCGAAAAGCTTGCGGATCTCCGACCGGTGCAGCAGCAGTTTGCGCGGGGCCTTCAGTGCGTGGTTATAAATGTTGCCGTGCGAATATTCCTCAATGTGCGCATTGTAAAGCCAGACTTCGTCCTTCTCCACGCGCGCAAACGCGTCGGCGATCTGCCCCTTGCCCGCGCGCAGCGACTTGACCTCCGTGCCGTGCAGCACGATGCCCGCCTCGAAGGTGTCGAGGATGTGGTAATCGCGCCGGGCTTTGTGATTGGTCACGATGTCGGCCATGGGCAAATTTTATCGGATAC
>JAJXXI010000478.1 GCA_021781185.1 bacterium | reverse complement strand
AGCTATTTCCAGTTCAACGAGGCGAAACGCAGCGAGGAAATCATCGAGCGGCTTCGGCGCGGCGAGAAGATTGCGCTGGTCACGGATGCCGGCAGCCCGGGCATCAGCGATCCGGGGGAGCGCGTGGTGAAGGCGGCCATTGCCGCAGGATTTCGCGTGGAAGCGGTGGCCGGTCCATGTGCGTTGGTGGTCGCGCTTACGGCGAGCGGGCTGCCAACCGGGGAGTTTCATTTCGTCGGCTTTCTCCCGCACAAGTCCGGCCAGCGACGAAACCAGCTTGAATCGCTCAAGTCGGTTCCCGGCACGCTGATGTTTTACGAATCGCCTTATCGCATTGAAAAACTCCTGACGGAGTTGAACGAGGTCTATCCCGAGCGCGACGTGGTGCTGGCGCGCGAGCTGACGAAAAAGTTCGAGGAATTCCTGCGCGGCAAACCGGCGGCGCTGCTGGAAATCGCGCAGAAACGCAGCCTGAAAGGCGAGTTCGTGGTGCTGGTGGCCCCGGCGGTTTGACGGCGCAACCGGGCTTTGTTCCGATTTGGTTTTCACAAGCTTCGAGGTTTTGGGTTCAAAGTTTGCTTTTGAATTTCTCCCGGCTTCCCGCCAAAGTTTGCGCGTGAAACTCAAGGCATTCCTGTTTGGCCTCCTGGCGGCACTGACGGTTTCCGCAGCGGAGCGCCCTTCCATTTACCACGCCGGCTGGATTGATCTGGACAAGAACGGCAAGAAGGACGTTTACGAAGATCCGGCGCAGCCGGTTGCCAAACGGGCCAAGGACCTGCTCAAGCGCATGACGCTCGATGAGAAAATCGGGCAGCTCTGGCAGTTGGACATGCCGGACGATGCGGATAAGCGGGATGCCGCCTTTGTGCGCCGGGGCGAGGCAAGCTCGTTTCTTGGCAGCGGCGCATTTATTGAAATGCCGACGATGCGGAACCGGCTGCAACACATTGCCGTCGAACAAAGCCGGCTGGGCATTCCGCTGATTTTCGGGCATGACGTGATTCACGGCTTCCGCACGATTTTTCCGGTTCCGCTGGCGGAGGCCTGTGCCTGGGAACCAGACCTGTTTGAGCGGACGCAGACCATCGCCGCCCGCGAGGCGGCGGCGGCGGGCATTGACTGGACGTTCGCGCCGATGGTGGACCTGGCGCGCGACCCGCGCTGGGGGCGCATTGCGGAGGGCTTTGGCGAAGACCCGTGGCTCGGTGCGCTGGACGCGGCGGCGTGCGTGCGCGGTTTTCAGGGAACGAATGTTGCCGACACCAACCGCGTGGTCGCGTGTCTGAAACATTTCGTGGGCTACGGCGCGGCGGAGGGCGGGCGCGATTACAACACCACGGAAATCTCCGGGTTTACGCTGCGCAATTGTTATCTGCCGCCGTTCAAGGCCGGCGTGGATGCCGGCGCGCTGACGTTGATGAGCGCATTCAATTGTCTGTCCGGTTTTCCGGCGAGCGCCGACCGGCATACGCTCACGGAGGTTTTGCGCGGCGAATGGAAGTTTCCCGGGTTTGCCGTCAGTGACTACAACGCGGTCAGCGAATTGATGGAGCAAGGCGTTGCCCGCGACGAGGCGCAGGCGGCGCGGCTGGCCCTGACGGCGGGCGTGGACATGGAAATGGTTTCAACCACCTATCACGACACGCTGAAGCGCCAGGTGGAGCAGGGGATTGTTTCCAAAAAGGTGCTGGACGAAGCCGTCCGCCGCGTGCTCACGGTGAAGTTTGAGAAGGGGTTGTTCGATCATCCGTTCACCGATCCGGCGCGCTGGCGAACGGCTTATGTTCGAGCGGACGCACTTGAGCTGGCCCGCGAGGCGGCGGCGAAATCCTGCGTGCTCCTGAAAAATGCGCAGGGCGTGCTGCCGCTTTCGCCGCAGCTCGGAAAGCTGGCGCTCATCGGCCCCTTCACCGAAAACGCGCAGGAACTGGTCGGTCCGTGGCATTCGCGGGCCCACGCGAATGATCTCATCTCCTTTGCCGAGGCCGTGCGCGAGCATCTGAATTTTGATTTTCAAATGACCGTCCGCCGCGGCTGTCCCATGCTGGATCCGGGCATGATTAAAATCCCCGTCAACATCTCAGATTTTTCGCTGGTCAAGGAACGGCCGCTGGGCGCCAATGAAATTGCCGAAGCCGTCCAGGTGGCGAAAGCGGCGGACGTGGTTGTGCTGGCGCTGGGTGAACCGCAGGATTGGAGCGGAGAATCCTCTAGTCGCGCCGATATCGGCCTGCCGGGCCATCAGCAACAGCTTTTTGACGCCATTGCGGCCACGGGCAAGCCCGTGGTGGTGGTTCTGTTCAATGGACGTCCGCTGGCCATTCCGCGCCTTCAGGAAAAGGCGGCGGCGATTTTGGAAGCATGGTTTCCGGGCACGCAGGGGGCGAACGGCGTGGCGGATGTGTTGTTTGGCGACACGGAGCCGACGGGCCGCTTGACGACGACTTTTCCGCGCAGCGTCGGCCAGGTGCCGTTCTATTACAACCATTACAACACCGGGCGGCCGGGCTTTGGCGAATACAAGGGCAACTACGTGGACATGCCCACCACGCCGCTTTATCCGTTCGGCTTCGGGCTGGCCTACACGACGTTTGAATTTGGCCCGGCAAAATTAAGCACGAATACAATCTTTTTGAACGGTGAAATCATCGCGCACGCGCAGATCAAAAATACAGGCCAACGCGCCGGCACCGCCGTGGCGGAACTTTACCTTCGCGCGCTTTATGGTTCCGCCGGCCCCAGGCCGGTGCGCGAACTGAAAGGGTTCCAGAAGATGCTTTTGCAGCCGGGCGAATCACGAGAAGCCAGCTTCACGCTCACCGCCAAAGAATTGGGCCATTACGACACGCAGGGCCGCTGGCTGGTGGAGCCGGGAAAATATCAGCTCTGGATTTCAGCGGATTCCGCCTCCGGCGAACCTGCGGCGTTTGAGTTGAAAAAGTAGCCTTGTGGCGGGCAGATGGCCGCGCTGCTTCATTTCCAGCGCGGACCAAAAATCTTCAGCCGGAAATCCGCCTGGCTGGTGGCGCGATCGGCGCGGTCAAGAAAGGCGGCGATCTCAACCAACTTGTGCCGCGCGTCGAGGAAGTAGAGATCGAGAACTTGCTGTTTGGTCATTTGAGTTTGGGGAAAAATTCATGAGCGGTCCGGCAGGTGGCCGCGCTTAACTCCGCCAGCGAACACAATTTGGTTTGCGCCACGCTTTCGGAAATCTCCTTCACATACGCCGGCTCGCAGCGTTTGCCGCGATACGGCACGGGCGCGAGATAGGGGCAGTCGGTTTCCAGCATGAACCGGCCCATCGGCGTGGCCCCCACGGCGTCCCGGATGTTCTGGCCGTTCTTGAAGGTGACGATGCCGGTGTAGCTCACCAGCCAGCCGAGTCCCAAAATTTTTTGCAGCCGTTCCACGCTTTCGCCGAAACAGTGAAACACGCCGCGGGTGCGGGCGGCGAACGGCTGGATTTGCGCAAACAAATCATCAAACGAACTGCGCTGATGGATGATGCAGTTCAAGTCCGTTTCACTGGCGATTTCAAGCTGTTGTTCAAAAATCTCCGCCTGTTTTTGTTTGTAGTGCGCGTCGTCCTCCGGGCTGCCGCCTTGCGCGCCGGGCAGGCGATAGTAATCCAGCCCGCATTCCCCGATGGCGACGGCTTTGGGATGCCGCACGAGTTCGCGCAGCGCCGGGCGGATGTCGGGCGGGGCCTCGTGAGCATTGCTGGGATGCCAGCCGACGGCGGCGTAAATCATCTCATGCTGCTCGGCGAGCGCCAGCGCGCGGCGGCTGCTGTCCAGATCCGTGGCGATGGAAATGATTTTCGTGATGCCGGCGGCCCGGGCGCGGGCGAGCACATCGGCGAAATCCGACTGGTAATCGTCGTAATCGAGATGTGCGTGGGTGTCGTAGAAAACGGGCATGGTAACTAGGGTTTTTTGGCGGTGTTCAGCTTCTGTTCCAGCGCTTGGATTTTATCTTCGACGGCTTTTTTTCCCGGGTAGTCTGGCATCTCGGCCAGCAACGATTCGTAATTCTGCCGGGCGTCTGCGAGCTGATTCTGGGCGACCAGTTTTTCCCCCAGCGCGAGCCGGATGCGCAGGCGTTGCTGGGGCGAGGGGTTGACTTTTAGCGCGTCCTGCCAGGTTCCGATGGCGGAGGACGGCATGCCCATCGCATCATACAGCGTGGCGAGCTTTTCCATCAACACGGCGCTGTGCAGCGTGGCCGGCACATTGG
>JAJXXI010000299.1 GCA_021781185.1 bacterium | reverse complement strand
ACCGCCTCCCATTCAGCCACCGACCTCGCGACACTCGTCCGCGCTTTGGATCAAAGTCGCCATTGAAGATTTGATATGAACAAGCTCGCCCAACTGGATCAACAATTCGTCTGGCATCCGTTTACCCAGATGCGCGACTGGCTCCGCCGCGAGCCAATCGTCGTCACTGGGGGCAAAGGCGCGGTGCTGCATGACGCCAAGGGGCGGGAATATCTCGACGCCAATTCCTCCATCTGGACCAACCTCCACGGTCACCAGCATCCAAAAATGAACGCCGCTATCGAACGGCAGTTGAAGAAAATTTCCCACAGTTCGGCGCTGGGATTCGCCAACGAACCTGCGAGCTTGCTGGCGGAAAAACTCGTCCGCATTGCCAACAACAAGCCGGCGGGCCAAGCGCGAGCCAGCCACAACAAAACCAAACGCGGCGCAACCTCGAATGCCGCGCCTGAACTAAACAAGGTCTTCTTTTCCGACGACGGATCCACCGCACTCGAAGTCGCCCTGAAACTGGCTTATGAATACACCCGGCGCACGCGCGGCAATTTGGCGGGGCGAACGTCCTCGCGAGCCGTCCAGCCCCGTTTTCTCTCCCTCGATGGAGCGTATCACGGCGACACCATCGGTGCGGTTTCACTGGGCCATGTGGATTTATTCCACAAGGCTTACGGCGGCATGCTGTTCCAGACCGACAAAGTCATGTCGCCCTATTGTTACCGTTGCCCGTTCAACCGTGCCCAACCCGAGCGCACCGATGCGCGGAAATACCGCAAGTGCAACTGGGAATGCGTCGGCAAGGTCGAACAGAAATTTTCCACGCGTAAAAAAACGGGCAATCCCTACGCCGCCTTTGTGTTTGAACCACTCATGCAGGGCGCAGCGGGCATGATTCCCCAACCCAGCGGCTGGCTTGGCCAGGTCACGGAGATCGCCCGCGCGCATGGCGCATTGCTGATAGCGGATGAAGTGATGACGGGTTTTGGGCGGACCGGCGTCACCTGTCATGTGGATGACAAGGCGATCGCGAAAATCGCGGATCAGCCGGCTGCGGCAAAACTGTTTGCCACCGCGCGGGTCGGTCTAGCCCCGGATTTCCTGTGCGTGGCCAAAGGTCTCACCGGCGGCTATTTGCCGATGGCGGCAACGCTCACAACCCGGAAGATTTTCAATGCTTTCCTTGGTGAATACGAGGAACTGAAAACCTTTTTCCACGGCCACAGTTTCACGGGCAACCAGCTTGGCGCGGCGGCAGCTCTGGCCAGCCTGGAAATTCTACAGACCAGACAATCCGTCCGGCAACGCGCGCGGTTGCAGGGCATTCTTCATCAAGAACTCCAATCGCTCTGGACATTGCCAACCATCGGCGACATCCGCCAAGTCGGGCTGGTGGCGGGCATTGAACTGGTCAAAAGCTGGCGAACGCGCGAACCGTTCGCCCTGTGCGAGCGGGCGGGCATCCGTGTCTGCGAGGCCATGGCAAAACGCGGCGTGCTGACCCGTCCCGTCGGCAACGTGATTGTGCTGATGCCGCCCTATTGCACGACCAGGGCGCAGTTGCACAAGATGGTTTCCGCCCTGGCGGACAGCGTGGCTGAGTTCAGCAAAACCCGGCAGACATGATAGCGGGTCTCGGGCTGAAACCGGTTTCGCATTATTTTTTTATCAAGCCGAGCGGCAGCACGATTTTGCCGTAAAGTTCATTAATCACCTGTGCCAGCCCGGTGTAAATCGCCGCAAAGCCGCATACCAGCCCCTCATAGCCGGTGAGGTGTTTGAAGCCGGAGCTGGCGTTGGCAATTTCACCGTAGGCCAACATGAAAAACAAAACCGTCAGGGTGCCGAAGACGACTTGCAGCGCGCGGTTCAGACGAAACGTTCCGAGAAACATCACGACGGTGAACAGCCCCCACATGGCCAGATACGCGGACATGGCCGTTTCATCGGCCGGTCCGATCAGGTTCCATTTCGGCAGCACAATCAAGGCGACGAGCGACAACCAGAAGAATCCGTAAGACACAAACGCCGTGGTGGCGAAGGTGTTGCCCTTCTTCCATTCCATGACACCGGCAATGACCTGCGCAACGCCGCCGTAACAGATGCCCATCGCGAGAATCATGCTGTTGAGATCAAAAAAACCCGCGTTGTGGAGGTTCAGCAGCACGGTCGTCATGCCGAAACCGAGCAGGCCAAGCGGGGCGGGATTTCCAGTGGTGTCTTTGATTTGGGTGGGGACAGAGTCGTTCATGGCGGTTTTTGGTTAAGATTTAGCCGACGGGGAACAGGCGAAGATTGCCGGGCCGGACCAGCCGGGTCAAGCGCTGCTTAAGTTGAAATTCAGATTAAGTGAATCATGGAAATCAACCGGGAGCGCTCGGGCGCGCAGTGGGACGAACCGCAGTTTCAATCCGGCCAACGCACCGGGAGTTTCAGGGCGAGCCGGTGCTTTTCAGGGCGAGCACCTCGTTCGTGCTGCCGCGACGGTAGCCCTGCAAATCCAGCGTGACGTGCGCGTAGCCGATTTTTTTCAACTCCTCCGCAACGGCTGACAGCTTCCCGTTTGCCAACAACGCCGGGATTTCTACAGACGCCAGTTCGATGCGCGCAAGGTTCTGCTTCTGCAACTCGTGATGCCGCACGCGCACGTCGTGGAAACCGAGGTCGCGCAGGACGTATTCCGCCTGCTCGATCATCCGCAGTTTCTCGGGCGACACCATCTCGCCGTAGGGCACGCGCGAGCTCAGGCAGGCCATCTGCGGCTTGTCCGCCGTCGGCAGGCCGAGTTGCGCGGACAGCTCGCGGATTTCCGCCTTCGTCAAACCGGCTTCCTTGAGCGGCGCGCACACCTGGAATTCCGCCGCCGCCAGCGCCCCCGGACGGAAATCGCCAATGTCGCTTGCGTTTTCACCGTAGGCAATCACCGCAAAGTTTTCCGCACGGGCCAGCGGCGTCAACTCCTCGAACAGCTCGTGCTTGCAGAAATAACAGCGGTTCGCCGGATTGGCGGTGTAATTTTCGTTGGCAAATTCCTGCGTCTGGAGAACGCGAACGGGGAAGGCGAATTTCGCCGCGATGGCGAGCGCCTCCTGCAATTCGCGGCGCGGGAGACTGGGCGAATCCGCGATGGCGGCCAGGGCGCGCTGGCCCAGCACATCGCGGGCGACGCAAGCGAGGAAAACCGAATCCACACCGCCGGAATACGCCACCAGGCATGATCCGTAGCTTTTCAGCAAGACCCTCAATTTTTCCAGTTTGGCCGTCGCTTCGCTCATTGTTTCAATGGTTTCGCACTTTTCACCGCAGCTTCAAAAACACGTTTTACCGGCACGCCGGCTTGGGCCGCAACCTTTTTGACCGATTCAAATTCCGGCGCGGCCTGAATCACCTTACCACCAAGTTTCCCAATTTTCATGGTGACTTTGCCAAAGGCCGTTGGCACGTCGGCGAATTCGCGCCGCAGTTTGCGCCGCTCGGCAATCGTCTTGCGCACACCAAAGGCCGTGGTCTCGCGTAGAATCAATTCGGCAAACTTGTCCGCGTCCTGCTCCGCGCACAAAACCGTGAGCAGCACGCCGGGCCGGTTTTTCTTCATTTGGATGGACGTGTGAAAAACGTCCAGAGCGCCGGCGGCAAGCGCGGTTTCGACAAACGCGCCGAGAATTTCGCCGGTGCAGTCGTCGAGATTGGTTTCCAGCACGGCAGCGCGATCCGTCTCCCAACCCGGATCGGTTGATGGCTTGCGGGCGGAGCCGGTCTGGCTTTGCGATCCCAGCACAGCACGCAAGACGTTGGGCCGCGTTTTGTTTTCGCGGGTGCCCAGACCGAAGCCGATTTGCCCGGCAACCAGATTTTCCATCGCACCAAAACTTTCGACGAACTCCGCGAGCAGCGCCGCGCCGGTGGGCGTGACAAGTTCATGGGGCTCCTCACATTGGGAAACGGGAATCCTCCTGGCACCGAGAATCGCCAGCGTGGCCGGTGCGGGCACCGGAAAACGACCATGCGCGCAGCGAATCCAGCCGGTGCCTTCGGTGACGACCGAGGCGAACACGCGCGGTTTGCCGAGCATTTCCAAGGCGATGGCTGCGCCGACAATGTCCACGATGGAATCCACCGCGCCAACCTCGTGAAAATGAACCTCGTTGGGCGGCAGGCCGTGAATTTTCCCCTCCGCCTCGGCGATGCGCTGAAAGACGGCAATGGATTTGCGTTTCACCCAGGCCGAGAGCTTGCTGCGTAAAATCAGCGTT
>JAJXXI010000584.1 GCA_021781185.1 bacterium | reverse complement strand
ACTGCTGATCCAAGGCGCTCAACGGCCCGAGTTCGGCCGTGAGCGCGGGGAAAAGCTGGCGTTGCAGCTGGTGGAAAATCGTCGTCAGGTCAGCCATGAATGACAGACGCGCCGTCCGCCTTTCCGATCAAATAAATCAGAAATTCCCCAGCAAACCGGGGTTTTGAAAAAGCCTCAATCTATTCCAATAAAAAGAGCGGGGAACCAACGTGAGTTGCAAAAACAGTTGCACCAGCAACATTTGAAGCGTTTGCCCGATCCGGTTCAAATGGTCACGCAGTTTATGGGGGCAAAATCAACATTTCTTTCGGAACCCATTTTTGGCTTAATGCTGGCCGTGAAAATTCTCGGCATCATTCCCGCGCGTTTTGCTTCGACGCGCTTTCCTGGCAAGCCGCTTGCGCTCATCGCCGGCAAGCCGCTCATCCAGCACGTGGTGGAGCAATGCCAAAAGGCGAAGTCGCTGAGTGACGTCATCGTGGCCACGGACGACACGCGCATCTGGGAAGTGGCGCAGAATTTCTGCCATGTGGAGATGACGCGACCGGAGCATCCGAGCGGCAGCGACCGCATCGCGGAAGTCGCGGAACGCTGCGGCGGCGATGCCGTCGTGAACATCCAGGGCGACGAACCGCTGATGGATCCGGCCGTCATTGATTCGGTGGCCAATGCCTTGGCGAACAGCGAAATGTCCACCGCCGCCGCGCCCATCAAGCATCTGGACGAGTTGGACAACCCGAATGTCGTAAAAGTCGTTGTCAACGCCGCCAGCCGCGCGTTATATTTTTCCCGGCGCACGATTCCGTATTTGCGCGAGGCCGCCAGCCGTCCAGTGATTGAGCAGTTGGCGGCGTTTCCTTTTTTGAAGCATCTCGGCATTTACGGATTCCGCCGCGAGACGCTGCTGCGGCTGGTAAAATTCCCGGTATCGTCGCTGGAAAGCGCCGAAAAACTGGAACAGTTGCGCGCCTTGGAAAACGGCATCCAGATCGCCGTCGTGAATGTGGATTACGACAGCATTGGCGTGGACATGCCGGAAGATGTGGCCCGGGTGGAAGCAATTTTGAAAACCACGAATGGACACTGATGCGCACGAATCACGATGGGCGTAGTTCGTAACCGTTATTTATTTGTGTCTGTTCGTGTTAATTCGTGGTCGAAATAAAATGAAATTCATATTCGTAACCGGTGGTGTGGTGAGTTCGCTCGGCAAAGGTTTGACTGCGGCCGCGCTTGGCACGCTGCTCGAAAATCGCGGTCTCAAGGTCGCCCTGCAAAAGTTCGACCCGTATCTCAACGTGGATCCGGGCACGATGTCGCCGTATCAGCACGGCGAGGTTTATGTGCTGGATGACGGCGCGGAGACCGACCTGGACCTTGGGCATTACGAGCGTTTTACCAACACCAAACTTTCGCGGATGAACAATCTCACGAGCGGCCAGGTTTACCAGACCGTGCTCAACAACGAGCGCGAGGGCAAATATCTCGGCAAGACCGTGCAGGTGATTCCGCACGTTACGGATGAAATCAAGCGCCGCATCGAACTGCTCGCCGAAACCAGCAAGGCCGACGTGGTCATCACCGAAATCGGCGGCACCACCGGTGACATCGAAGGCCTGCCGTTTGTGGAGGCGATCCGTGAATTTGCCCTCGAAGCCGGCATCGGCAACACTTGTTTCATCCACGTCACCTATGTTCCGTTCATCAAGGCGGCCGGCGAATTAAAAACCAAGCCCACGCAGCAATCCGTCGCCAAGCTGCGCGAAATCGGGATCACGCCAAACATCATTGCGTGCCGGTGCGAGAAGCCGCTCGACAAGGAATTGCGCCAGAAGATTTCCATGTTCTGCAACGTGCCCGTGGAGGCGGTCATCGAGGCAAAAGACGTGGACCATTCCATTTACGAAATGCCGCTGATGTTGCAGCGGGAACGCATGGATGATCTGGTCTGCCGCATCCTGCACCTGACCACGCCGGCACCCAACATGACGCACTGGCAGGAGATCATCCGCAAGCTCATCGCCCCGCAACACCGGGTGCGCATTGGCGTCGTCGGCAAATACATCGAACTGCAGGACGCCTACAAATCGGTTTATGAAGCCATCATCCACGGCGGCATCGCCAATGATTGCGGCGTGGAAATTGTCCAGATTGACGCTGAGGTCATTGAGAAGGAAGGCCCGGAAAAAATCCTGAAGGGCCTGGGCGGCATTCTGGTGCCCGGCGGTTTCGGGGAACGCGGCACCGAGGGGAAAATCATCGCCGCGCGCTATGCCCGCGAAAACAAAGTGCCTTATTTTGGTCTCTGTCTGGGAATGCAGATTGCCACGATCGAATTTGCGCGCAACATCCTCAAACTCGAGAAGGCGCATTCCACGGAATTCGATCCCGAAACGCCCCATCCGGTCATTGCTTTGCTGGATGCCCAACGCAAGGTCACCAAAAAGGGCGGCACCATGCGTCTGGGTGCGCAACCGTGCCAGCTCACGCTCGGCACCAAGGCGGCGCAGCTCTACGGTTCGTTCATGATTCAAGAACGCCATCGCCACCGTTACGAATTCAACAACACCTACCGCGAGAAATTCGAGAAGGCCGGCTTTATGTTCAGCGGCCTTTCGCCGGACGGCAAGCTGGTTGAGATGATTGAATTGAAGGATCATCCCTTCTACGTTGCCAGCCAGTTTCATCCGGAGTTCATGAGCAAACCGCACCAGCCGCACCCGTTGTTCAAGGGCTTCATTGCGGCAGCGCACCAGACGATTCATCAAAAGCCGCTGTGAGTTCGCGGCCAAATAGACTTGCAACGCCGGGTGCGTTTTGTGACACGGCAAATGGCGACTTGAAAAAGTTGCCGCCCGCATGAACTACGCCGAAGCCATCCAGTTTCTTTACGGCCTGCAATTTTTCGGCACGCATTTCGGGCTGGAACGCACGCACCAACTGGCCGCGCTGGCCGGCAATCCGCAGGAACGGCTTCGCTTCATCCATGTCGCCGGCACCAACGGCAAGGGATCCACCTGCGCGATGCTGGAAAGCATTTATCGCGCGGCGGGACTGCGCGTCGGACTGTTCACTTCGCCACACCTCGTGTCGTTCCGGGAACGGATGCAGGTCAACCGCCAGCTCATTTCCGAAGCCGACGTCGGCCGGCTGGTCGCGGAAATTCAGCCACAGCTTCAGCCGTTTTCCGCCGCCGCGCACCCGACGATGTTTGAAGTCGTTGCGGTCATGGCGCTGAAATACTTCGCCGAGCAGCAATGCGACCTCGTCATCTGGGAAACCGGCTTGGGCGGACGGCTGGATGCGACAAATATCGTAACGCCGCTGGCCAGCGTCATCACCAACATTGCCTTTGACCATGAGCAATGGCTTGGCGGCACGCTGGGAAAAATCGCTGCGGAAAAAGCCGGCATCATCAAGCCGGGAATCCCGGTGATCACAGCGTCCGATGCGCCAGAGGCGCTGGCCGTCATCGAAAATGTGGCGCGGGAAAAGGACGCGCCGCTCACAATTGTTGGCAGGGACGCTGCGCTGCGGCGTCCGGACGGTCCCTGCCCACCATTGATCGGCGACCACCAAAAACTCAACGCCGCGCTCGCCATGACAACCGTGGAGGTCTTGCAAAAGCAAATCCCCGTCAGGGCGGAACAAATTTGCTCCGGACTGGCCAGCGTGCATTGGGCGGGGCGGCTGCAACTCATTCAAAAGTCTGATGGCGGCAGAATCCTGCTCGACGGGGCGCACAACCTTGCCGGTGCGGAAGCCCTGCGCGCGGTGCTGGAACATGATTTCGCCGGAATTCGTCCGCTGCTCGTCTTTGGCGCGCTGGCCGATAAAAACTGGCCGGAAATATGCCGGCGGCTCGGCCCCCTGGCGGGAAGAATTTTCGCCGTGCCGGTCGCCAGCAGCCGGACGGCGGACCCGGTCGAAGTGGCAAACGTATTCCGCGTCACCAGTCCGCAAACCAGTGCCACCGCTTTTGAGAACTTGCCGGCCGCGTTAAACGCCATTAAAGACGAGCCGTTGGTGCTGATCACTGGTTCGCTCTACCTGATTGGTGAGGCGCTGGAACGGCTGGGGGTTTCACCCGCCCAGGCAGACGAACGCGCCCTGAACGAGTGGACGGCGGCGAAAGTTTAACGATAAGAACATGGCAAGTTAAGTCGAAGCACCGCTTATTATTTGACCTCTACCTATGATGGCGCGTTGACGCTTGGTTGAATCATAATTACTATTCACCCCTGTTA
>JAJXXI010000241.1 GCA_021781185.1 bacterium | reverse complement strand
GGGCGCAAAAATTTGACTGGTCGGGCCGGTTGGCCGCACATGGCGCACACTTGGCGCTGGTGGAACGCGAGGCCATCGAGGCCGTCGCACGGGGCAAGGCGGCGGAATGGGCCAACCGCGAGCAGAAATTGCGGGAAACGGAATGGGAGATGCACGAGGCGGCGATTGCCGCCGCGAAGCGCGGGTTGAAGGCTTACATGGAGCGCGACAAGGTTTATGCCAACCTGGCCGACATCGCCCGGATGCTGGAAATTGCCAGCAAGCTGGGGCGGCTGGCGACGGGCCTCGGCGATGGCGACGTCCGCAACGGCGACGATCTGCCGGCGGTGCGCGTCGAGGTGACGGTGGCGCTGGAAAAAATCTACGGGCAGGCGGAGGTCCTTGCGGACGGCCACCAGCCTCCGGCGGGGAGTGAAAAAATCATTGATGTCGAGGAGGTGAAGCCATGACACCCTGGGAGCGATATTTTTTGGCGGGGAAACTGGCCGGTTGTCCGAAGGACCAGATGCAGCGATTCGAGCGGGCCGACGTGATTTTACAGGAACGCCAGCTTGCGGCCAGCGCCGCAGCGCGGGCCTGCGACGCGCCGGATGGGCCGACGGCCATCGGCTACGGCGGCGCGCGTGGCGGCGGCAAGTCGCATTGGCTGCTGGCGCAGATGGGGGCGGACGATTGCCAGCGCGTGCCGGGCTTGAAATGCCTGCTGCTCCGCAAGGTCGGCAAGGCCAACCTCGAACACTTCGAGGATTTGCGCCGCCGGCTATTCGGCAGGCTGAAACATGATTTCTCGGCGTTTCGCGGCGTGCTGACGTTTGCCAACGGTTCGCGCATCATCGCGGGCCATTTCCAAAACGAAAAGGACATTGATGCCTACCTCGGCTTGGAATACGACGTGATTGGCATCGAGGAGGCGACAACTTTGACGGCGCGGAAATATCAGGACATTTCCACCTGCTGCCGCACGTCGAAACCGAACTGGCGTCCGCGCATCTATTCGACGACGAATCCGGGCGGCGTCGGCCACGGCTGGTATCGGACGAAGTTCGTTCTCCCGATGCTGGAAAAACGGGAAACGGAAACGCGGTTCATCCCCGCGCGCGTCACGGACAACCGCTGGAACAATCCTGAATATGTGCGCGTGCTGCAAAATCTTTCCGGCTGGCAAAAACGCGCGTGGCTCGACGGCGATTGGGACATTGCCGCCGGGCAGTATTTCACCACGCTGCGGCGCGAGGTTCACGTCGTCGCCGATTTCGATGAGACGCGGGCGCGTGAATGGTTCGTTGCGTTGGACTATGGTTTCGCGCATTACACCGTTGCGCTGCTCGGCTGCACGGATGGCGACGGCAATTTGTTCGTCGTGGACGAACACGCGGAACGGCTGTGGTTGCCGGAGCGCCACGCGGCGGCGATCAAGGCGATGCTGGGCAGGCATAAAATCGGCGGGCGTAAACTCGAATTGACCGATTTGAAACGGTTCGTGGCCGGCGCGGATGTGTTCTCGCGCCAGAGCGACGGAACCACCATTGCCGCGCAATACGCCAAGCATGGAATCACGCTCCGCGTGGCGAACACGGACCGCGTGAACGGCTGGGCGGAAATTTTAACGCGGTTCGGTGATGTCGAGGCCGGGATTCGCCCGACGTTGTTCATGCACCAGCGGTGCGGGCGGCTGACTGAAACATTGCCGACGCTGCAACACGATCCGAACCGGCCGGAAGATGTTTTGAAGGTGGACGCCGACGAAGACGGCATCGGCGGCGACGATTGCGCAGACGCACTGCGTTACTTGGTGGCGACGAAGTCGCGGACGATCACGCAACGGAAGTTGCGAGGGCTTTGAACCGTCTATTTATCCCATGGTCCGGCATGGCCTGTTTCTTTAGCAAACTTCTCGGCTTGTTCTTTTGTGTATTTTAGTCGCGGAACGGCCTGATAGTCCGACGCCCAAACTTCCTGCGAATATCGGTTTTGGTTTCCGTTGCTTAATTCGAGAACATCACCAGCAGTTTCAACCCAAGCATGGTCAATGGGCTTCCCTTTATCGGGGCCTGATGGTGGAACAGCAGAGCCATGAACCAGAAATAATGGGGTTAACTTCCATCCTTTTTCCGCTGCGAAACCCGATGCTTCAATTTTACTCAATTCCAATAACGATTCGTAAGCTACTTTGTAGCAGTCTCCTTTTTGCTGATTGTTAGTGCTCATAAATTGCGTGCAATCCTGCGGTGAATTGTAAGCCAAAGCAATGCTCGAACTGTAAAATGGAGTCGAGAGGTCGCTGACCTTTCGCGCCGGGGTTTGGGGACGACGCGAGTCCCCAACCGCCGCATGGCTGCGCGGCTGACGACGTAAAACGGCGTCAGCCGCGAAAATTTTTTTGCGCCCGGCACCGATGGCACCGGGCGCGTGATGTTTGGCGGTCAATCCTCGTCCGGCATCATCACGGTGATGGCGGGCTGCGGGTCGTCCATGTCCAGCGGGCCACACTGCGCGATGAGTTTGACCAGCTTGGCGCGGCGGTTGTCGTTGCGGACATACAGGGCAACGGGAACGCGGTCAACACCGGGGCGGGCGCGAAGGATGGCGAAGCGGGTAAGCCACACGACATCCCACAATCTGCCAGCCTCGTCTTGTCCGGTCACGCCTTCCGGCACGGCGACATATTTATCAAAAACGGCGCGGGTCAAAAACATCGGGAATTTGATTCCGGCTTCCTGCGCCGTCTTGGTGACTTCGACTTGATAGCCGTCGGCGACGGCTTGCTTGCGGGTGTAGGCGTAGATGACAGGGCCAAAGGCGGTGATGCCTTCGGCTACTTGTTTCGGCTCGCCAAAAACGGCGGCGAGGGCTTCGGTTGGATTTATATTTTGGTCTTTGTTCATAGTGTTAGCGGTTAAGGATGGGAATTTCGGATTGCGGGCTGATGCGCTCCAACTTGGGGCGCGGTTGGATGGTGACGGGCTGGCCGAATCTCGGCGTGATGGTGCGCGGCTTCTGCACCACCGCGACCACGGCGGAAGATTCAGAAACCTGAAGCACGCGGCAATTTTGTCCGGCATAGCGGACAACATCACCGGCGCGAAGTGTGTAAATGTTCATGGCTGACATCCTTTCATGTAGTCGTAGCCGTCGAAATAAACGCCACGCTGGTGCGTGTCCTCGCGGCTGCAATGGGCTTGCGCCTCGGCTTCCGTGAGTCCGCTTTTGATGGTGCGGGAACGTCGGCCCAAGCATGGGTTGTAATAGCGCACGATGCGAAAACAGCGCGGCTGTGAATCGGTTTGCGTATTCATAAAATCACGCGGCTTGATGGTCGGCGGGGTAGTAACTGGAATACTTCTCGTGTGGGTCTTGGAAACCGCGCAGGCGGAACTGGCCGCAGGGGTGCTGCCATGCCTGCCGCTCGTGGTTCCAATGAAATCCAAGCTGCGCCAAGTGCTGCCGAATCTCGGCGGCAGGCTGCTCTTTGAACGCAACCCAAATCCACTTGCCGACAACTTCCGCAAGGCGGTAAATCTCCGGCTGCGTATTCAGCAAAAGGTTCAAAACCTTTTCCGTGGGCAATGTGCGGTTTTTCTTTCGTGCCTCGGCATCAATCGGCAAACGAGTGTCTTTCTTTTCCGGCTGCGCCTGCGGCGCGGTGCTTTGCTGCTCAACTGTGCGGATCTGCTCCCGAGTCCCGGATGATTTTTTTTGTGATGTAGTTTTCATGGTCTTTTTTTTTCTGCTCTGCTGTGCGTCTTCTGTCCGTCGCCCTTCATGAAAAAGCGGAAGCCCAGCCCTCCCCCGTGGAAGTGCTCTTCAGAAGGAGCCGCGAGGGGCGGGCTGGTCTGTGGCTGACGCCATGAGGGCGACGGAGAGAAACGCAGAAGCAGAAAAAGCCGGACCTGAAAACGAAGCTGCCTTCACAAAAAACCAACCCCATTTTCATCTCGACCGCAGGGAGCTAACTGACTTGGAAGCGTAGCGAAAACAAACTGACTCCATTGACCCGGCCCATTCTCACCAAAGGCGGAGCGACGGGGTTGGCGTGCGGGATGCCGTCAAGCTGGCGCACTGGCTGCCACGCGACGGGCCGGAGCGTGCCACCGGGGACGGCGGAAAGCAGCCGGTGTGACAGTGCGGACGCGGGACTGAGACCCAACGCCATTTTGTGTGTCATTTACTTCCAGCACAGGGTCTCGCGGGTTCCCTGTGCGCCCGGAATAAATGACCGGAGGGTCACACACAAAATGTGTTGGGTTCGG
>JAJXXI010000055.1 GCA_021781185.1 bacterium | reverse complement strand
TTTTCCAGCACGGACAATACTGGACTTCTTCGTATTACCTTGGGCTCGGCACCTTGTGGCTGGCACTGCTCGCCCTGGTCACCGTGCGCGATCGCCGCGTGTGGCTGCTCGGCGCGCTGGCAGGCATCGGAATCGTCCTGGCACTGGGCGGAAACACGCCGGTGCTGCCCCTGCTCCGAAAACTGATCCCGCAATTGAGCGTCATCACCTACCCGATCAAATACGTCGCGCTTGTCGGCTTTGCAGTGCCGCTGCTGGCGGCGTTTGCGCTGACCCAGTTTGGCAGCGCAAAAAAAAGGCTGTGGCTGGTCGGAGCCGTTTTATTCACGCTGCTGCTCGGCGTCCTGGTGTGGACCCAAATCGCACCGCTGCCCAGCGATGATCATGCCCTGGCCCTCACCAACGGACTGTCCCGCGCCGGCTTCCTGCTGCTGACCGGCCTGATTCTTTTTGGCCTGACACGCCACACCACTTCCGCCCTGCTCCGTTTCACGCCGTTGCTGCTGCTGCTGGTGGCGTGGCTGGATGTCTGCACACATGAACCGGTTCAAAATCCCACCACGCCGCTGTGGATTTACCAACCGGGGTTGGCGCGGAAAAAACTGGCCTTGCACCCGCAGCCGGCGCTGGGCGCATCGCGGCTCATGGTTTCACCTGCGGCGGCTTACCGTTTTGTCACCTTTGCCTTAAGCGATCCCAAGAACAACTATCTCGCCAAGCGGCTCGGCTACTGCGCGAACTGTAATCTGCTCGATGACGTGCCCAAGGTGGATGGCTTCTTCTCGCTCACGCCGCGCGACAACTACGAAGTCCAGTCGCTGTTCTACACGACGACCAACGCCAGCTTTCCCCACCTAGAGGATTTCATGGGAGTTTCGCACATCACCGCGCCGGACGCCGGCTCCCACTGGCAATCGCGCTCGAATTTCCTGCCGCTCGTCACCGCCGGACAGAAACCGGTCTTCCTCGACGATCAAAACGCCCTCGCCGCGCTCACGCAAAAGGACTTCGATGGAAGCCGAACGGTTTTCCTGCCGCCGGAAGCTAAAGCCGACGTCACCGTTTCAAATCAACCCAACGCAAAGATTTTGAAATCAACTTTCGGCAACGACACCGTTGACATCGAGGCGGAAGCAGACTCGCCGGCCCTCGTCGTTGTGGCGCAAACGTTTTACCATGACTGGCGGGCAGAAGTGGACGGCCAGACGGTGCCGCTGTTGCGCGCCAATGTCGGCTTTCAATCCGTGCAGATTCCCGCCGGCAAACACCAGATTCACCTGTTCTATCAGGATCGCGCCTTTGAAATCGGCGCAGCGATTTCCGCCTGCATGTGGCTGAACTGCTGCGTCGCCCTGATCATGATCCTGCGCCGCTCACTGCCGCCCGAGCCGACGGATCCGGAAGAGGAAGACAATTTCTCCTGATCCGGAGCCGTTCATGTGCCCCACGAATGGACGCAAGTCCGCACGAATAAAGACCGATACAAAGCCAGCCTTGATATACGGTGATATTGATTGATAGAAATTTGCCCGTCCGCTTTGATGAACCAATGTTTGACGCCGCAGTCGGGAAACCAGCCGCGCATTCAATGATGCACGCACTGCGGTCCAAAACCTGTTAGGCCTCGAGACCATTATGAGTTATGAGTTTGCCATCATTCGACGAAGCCCAGCAAATGATTCGTGACCCCAGCTTGCCGTGGATGAAACACGTCGAGGCAGCCAGCGTCATTACCGCCACGAAGGATGTCAGCTATGATGACGTGCTCGCATGTCTCCGCATCCGAGGTTTGCCTTCGGAGTGGGCGGCTTGCAGGCTGTATGTTCTCACACGCCGTCCGCGAAAGGATACCTGCTTCGAGTCGTTTAGCATGAACTTTGATGATCGGCAGAGCTATTTGAGAGATGAGTTACATGTGGTTTAACAAGCCACCGAAGCCAACGCCTATTGGCCATCGCAGTTCCGCTGTCGCCATGCATTTATAACTCTTCTTGTTCCAGCAATTAAAAAACCCCCGCCCGTGATCGGACGAGGGTTTTTTGTTTTGGCAGTTTTGCCGGAAGTCAATGCGCCGATTTCTTTTTGGCGATGGTGTGCGTGGCGTGACCGTAAAAGGCCTCGGCGCATTCCATGAGCGTTTCGGACAACGTCGGGTGCGCGTGAACGGTCAGGGCGATGTCCTCGGCGGTCGCCCCCATCTCCATGCCGAGCGTGGCTTCGGCGATGAGTTCGCCGGCACCGGCACCGCAGATGCCCACGCCCAGAATCCGGTCGGTCTCGGGATCAATCAGCATCTTGGTCACGCCGTCCGTGCGGTCGAAGGAAAGCGCGCGGCCGGACGCAGACCACGGGAACTTGGCGACTTCGTATTTCAAACCCTTGGCCTTGGCCTCGGCCTCGGTCAAACCACACCAGGCCAGTTCCGGGTCGGTGAAGACGACGGCGGGAATGATGATGTTTTCAAACACCACGTCCTCGCCCTGAATGTTCTCCACGGCGATGCGCGCTTCCTTGTGCGCCTTGTGCGCCAGGAGAATGCCGCCTGCGATGTCGCCAATGGCGTAAATGCTTGGATCCGCAGTCTGCTGGTGGTGGTTCACCTTGACGAAACCTTTTTCGTCCAGCTCGGCCTTGGTGTTTTCCAGCCCGAGATCGGTGCTGTTCGGCACGCGACCAACGGCGACGAGCACGCGGTCGTATAGCTCGGTCATCTTCTCACCGTTGTATTCTGATTCCACCTTGATCTGTTTGCCAGCAGTGGACATTTTGCCCACCCGCGCCTTGAGGCGGATTTCCTTGAATGATTTTTTGGCGTTCGCCACCACGGGACGGGCGAGATCGGGATCGGCTCCGGCGAGAATGGCGTCCAGCGCCTCGATCACCGTGACCTTGCTGCCGAGCGCGGAATACACAAAGCCCAGTTCCATGCCGATGTAACCGCCGCCAACAATCAGCAGGTTTTCCGGAATATCCTCGACCTGCAACGCCTCGGTGGAGGTCATCACGCGCGGATTGCCGAGGTCAAACGCCTTGGGCATCGCCGCCATGGAGCCAACGGCGAGAATCGCCTTGTCGTATTCCACCGACTGCTGACCGTTCTCGGTCTCAACCCGCAATTTGTTGGAACCTTCAAAATACGCACGGCCCTGAATGACTTGCACGCCGCGCATTTTTGCAAGCGTCGCGACGCCGCCGCCAAGCTTTTCAATGACGGAGTCCTTCCAGGTGCGCAGCTTTGAAAGATCCATGGTCGGCTCCGCGAACGTGATGCCGCGATGGGCGGATTCACGCGCGTTGACGATCTGGTGCGTCGCGTAAAGCAGCGCCTTCGAGGGGATGCAGCCGCGGTTCAAGCACACGCCGCCGAGCCGCTTTTCGCGCTCGATGAGAATGACCTTTTTGCCCAGATCCGCCGCGTAAAAGGCCGCCGCATAACCGCCGGGTCCGGCACCGATAACCACAATTTCCGTTTTGAGGGAGTCCATACAAATTTAAATTTTCACCGCGTCTTCGCTGAAGTTTTCAAACGCCTTGACCAAATCCACCGTGAACCGCGCGGCGCCGCCGCCGTCAATCACGCGGTGATCGTAGCTCAACGCAATCGGCGTGAGCAGGCGCACCTCGACTTTGCCGTCGCGCACAACGGGCTTCAGCGCGCCACGTCCGAGACCGAGGATGGCGACTTCCGGCAAATTGATGATGGGCGTGAAATGCGCCCCGCCGATCGCACCCTGGTTGGAGATGGTGAAGGTGCCGCCCTTCATTTCGTCGGCGGAAATTTTCCGGTCGCGTGCCTTCGCGGCGAGCTGTTCCAGTTCCTTCGCCAGGTCGAGCATGGATTTCTTGTCCACGTCGCGGATGACGGGAACCATCAAGCCCTGTTCCGTATCCACCGCGATGCCGAGATGGATGTATTCCTTGAGAATGACTTCGTTCGCCACCTCGTCGAGGCTGGAGTTGAAGATCGGATGCTGCTTCAGCGTCGCGGCCACGGCCTTGAGCACGAACGGCGTGAGCGTGAGCTTGACGCCATTCTTCTCGTATTCTGGCGCGAACTTTTTGCGAAGTTCGCCGAGCTTGGTGAAATCAATATCGTCAAACTGCGTCACGCGCGGAACGGTGTTCCAGCTTTCAGCCATGCGGCGCGCGATGACCTTGCGCAGCGGCGTGACCGGCTTCTTGAGAATCGGCCCCCACTGCGAGAAATCAACCTGCACCGGCGCGGGCCTGGCCGGAGCGGCTTCCACCGCGGCGG
>JAJXXI010000457.1 GCA_021781185.1 bacterium | reverse complement strand
GCAAAATATCGTCGCCAGCCGCCGCCGCAATTGATAGCACTCCCGTCCGATGGAACTGCGAGAATTTGCCGAACAGATTTTGTTCGCCACGAACCTGGAGGAAAAACTCCGGGCACCGGAGGTCATCACGGATGAGCATCCCGGCACCGCGCTGGCGACGCCCGCCGCGCCCGGCCGGCCGGACCATCTGATTTTCAAACCGCACGCCACCGGCAAAAGCGAGTTCCCCGGCCTGCACCGGCTGGAAGACCAGACCGAGCGCGGCAAGCTGCTGCACTTTTTCGGCAACCACGAACTGCTCGCCACCGAACTGATGGCGCTCGTGCTGCTGAAATTTCCCGAGGCGCCCGCCGCTTTCCGCAAAGGCGTGTTGCAGACGCTCAAGGACGAGCAGGAACACACCCGGCTTTACCTGGAGCGCATGAAAGCCTGCGGCGTGCAGCTCGGGGATTTTCCCGTGAGCGGCTATTTCTGGCGCTGCGTCGCGCCGATGGAGCACCCGATTGACTACGTCGCCGGCCTCTGCCTCACGTTCGAGCAGGCGAATCTTGATTTCGCCGGCCATTACGGACGCAACTTCGCCACCGTGGGCGACGCCGATTCCGCGAAGCTGCTGGAAAAGATTTATCGCGATGAAATCGGCCACGTGGCCTATGGCTTGAAATGGTTTCGCCGCTGGAAAAATCCGGATGAATCCGACTGGGACGCCTTCTGCCGCACGCTGAAATTTCCGCTCTCACCGCAGCGCGCGAAGGGATTTACCGTCAATGTCGCCGGCCGCAAGGCCGCCGGCTTGGACGAAAACTTCATCTCACAGCTCAACGTTTATTCGCAGTCCAAAGGCCGCACGCCGAGCGTGTTTGTTTTCAATCCGTTCGCCGAAGGCCGGATCGCCGAAGGAAAAACCTTCAATCCCACCAAGTATCAGGCGCAGCTTGCCCGCGACTTGGAAAACCTGCCGCAATTTCTCTGCCGTCAGGACGATCTGGTGCTGGTTCAGCGCAAGCCGTCCGTGGAATTTCTGAGCGGCATCAAGCAGGCCGGCTTTCCGCTGCCGGAATTTGTGGCGCTCGAAAACACTCGCAGCCTGGAATCGCGCAAACTCGGCAGCCTGCGGCCATGGGCGTGGGGACCGGACAGTCTTGAACTGCTGAAACCGGTTTTCGCCAGCGTCACCGGCGAGAAGCGCGACGCTGAAAAACGCTTCAACAACGGCATCGCGCAGCTTTATTCCAAAGCGTGGAGCGCGGAGTTTTTGCGGAAAATCATTTCCGGCAGCAACCGGGGTGACAAGGCTCAAACTTCAAACCGGCAACCGGCAACCGGCAACCGGCAATTCCGCCAGAGCCTCCTGACGCCGGCTGCTGCAAACAACTGGCTTTGCTCCGAAAATGAGATCGGCGTGGCGGCGGTTTCGCTGGACGAAGCACTCGCCGTCATCAGGCAAATCCGCTCACGCGGCCATCACCCGATCGTCGTCAAGGAAGCCTTCGGCGTGGCGGGCAGCAATGCGCTGCGGCTGTTCGAGCCGGAAATTCTCCCGCCCCAAAAACGCTGGCTGGAAAACGCCTTCGCGCGCCGGCGCGAACTCGTCATCGAGCCGTGGCTGGAGCGCCTGACGGATTTTTCCGTGCAGCTTGAAATGACAGCGGACGGTCTGAAGCTCTGCGGCTTCACAGGTTTGCTCAACGATGCCCGCGGACAATTCATCGCAAATTTTGCCGAAGCGCATCATCACAAACGCATCCCGGCCAAAGTCATTGCGCGGTTCACCGGGCCCGGAAACATCTCCGGCTGGCTGCTGGAATTTTACAACGGTGTTTTCATGGCGCTGGAAAGCGAGCTGCGCCGGGTGGATTTCACCGGGCCGATCGGGATTGATGCCTTTGTTTATCGCGACACAGCCGGCGCGGCGAAATTGAAACCCGTCGTGGAAATCAATCCGCGCCACACCATGGGGCGGGTGCTGGTGGAACTCATGCGGCAGACGTGCCAGAACAGTTCCGGCTCGTTCCGGCTCGTGAATGCGGCGCAGTTGCGCGCGGAAGGCTTTGCCAGCTTTCCGGTTTACGCGCGCGCGCTGGCGGAAAAATTCCCCCTGCAGTTGGCAGGTGAGCCGGTGCCCCGCATTCGCCACGGCGCGCTCTGCCTGAACGATCCGGCCACGGCACAGGTTTGTCTCGGGGTTTTTCAGGCAAGCTGCGGCCCGGCACCGGCTGAAGGGTGCCCCACTTTTTTGTAGCAGGCAGGGCGAAGTTTTGTCTAAATGGCAGGTGCGCCGCGCATGTGGTTCAAGGAGTGCGCTCGTCTCAACCCGCCGGTTCCAGTTCGGGTGCGATCTTACCGGCATAACCCAGAAAGTTCATAATGGAATTTGATCTCCACGCTTATCTCAAGGAAGTCGTGACCTGGCTCACCGATCACGGCCTGCGGATCGTTTTAATCGTCGTTTTGACGTTCGTGCTGTTGAAAATCGCCACCGCCACCACCACCCGAATGCGCAAGGTGATGGCCCGCAAGGAGGCCGACATTGAATATGAAAAGCGCGCGGGCACGTTGAGCAGTGTCGTTCACTGGCTGCTGCGCGTGGTCATTTTGACGGTGTCGGCTTTCATGATTTTGGAGGAAATCGGCGTGCCCGTGGCCCCCATCCTCACCGCCGCCGGCGTGGTGGGTCTGGCGGTCGGCTTCGGCGCGCAAAATCTGGTGCAGGATTTCATCAGCGGATTTTTCCTGTTGCTGGAGGACCAGGTGCGCGTGGGCGACGTGGTGCAGATCGGCGACAAGAGCGGTCTGGTGGAAAAAGTCACCTTGCGCATGGTCATCCTGCGTGACCAGAACGGCAGCGTGCATTTCATCCGCAACGGCAAAATTGACGTCGTCACCAACATGACCAAGGAATTCTCGCATTATGTCATTTCCATCGGGGTGGCCTACCGCGAGAACGTGGATGAGGTCATCAAGGTGCTGCAGGGCATTGACGAGGAAATGCGTCACGATCCCGCCTTCAAGGCTGACATTCTCGCGCCGCTCGAAGTGCTGGGGCTGGATTCCTTTGGCGATTCGTCCGTGAACATCAAGGCCCGCACCAAGACCAGACCGATCCAGCAATGGCGCATCGGCCGCGAGTTCAACCGCCGCATCAAAATGAAGTTCGACGAATTGAACATCGAAATTCCGTTCCCGCACCAAACGATCTATTTCGGCAAGGACAAGGCCGGCAAATCGCCGGCGCTGAATGTTGAAATGGAAAAGTCGGCTTGAAGCCGTTCCGCCAATCAGCCAGCCCGAGCGGAGCGTAAAGGCACGCGGCTTCTCACCACGCCCGGGCGTATTGCTTCGGCGGCGGCGGCTTGTAGCCAAGCGCTTTTGCGGCGTGCGCGGGCCAATACGGATCCACCAGCATCTGGCGCGCGAGCAGCACCACGTCCGCCTGGCCGCGACGCACAATATCGTCCGCCTGCTGCGGCTCGGTGATAAAACCCACGGCGGCGGTCAAGATGCCTGCTTCCTGCCGGATTTGTTCGGCGAACGGCACCTGATAGCCCGGCCTGACCGTAATTTTCGCATCCGGCACCAGCCCGCCGGAACTGGTGTCAATGAGGTCCACGCCTTCCGCTTTCAGCAATTTCGCCAGGATGACGCTGTCCTCGATCTGCCAGCCGTCATCCCGCCAGTCAATGGCCGAAATCCGGACCGCCAGCGGCAGTTTATCCGGCCAGACCTGGCGCACCGCGCGCGTGGTGTCCAGCACCAGGCGCATGCGATTCTCCAAACTGCCGCCGTATTGATCCGTGCGGTGATTGGCGAGCGGAGAGAGAAATTCGTTGAAGAGATAGCCATGCGCCGCGTGCAGCTCCAGCCATTCAAAGCCCGCCGCCAGGGCGCGCTGCGCGGCCGCGACAAAATTGTTCTGCACGCGGGCAATGTCCGCCAGCGTCATGGCGTGGGGAACTTTGGGCAGATCACCGCCAAACGGAATCGCGCTGGGGGCAATGGTCGGCCAGCCGCCCTGCGTCTCGGACAAATGCGCGCCGCCCTGCCACGGCAAATCCGCAGATGCCTTGCGGCCGGCGTGCGCGATCTGGATGCCTGCCACCGCACCGTGTTCCTTCACGAACGTGGCGATGCGCGCGAGCGGCGCGATGTGTTTGTCGTCCCACAATCCCAGGCACCCGGGCGTGATGCGGCCTTCCGGCGCCACCGCCGTGGCCTCGACGATGACCAGTCCCGCGCCGCCAACCGCACGCGAGCCGA
>JAJXXI010000284.1 GCA_021781185.1 bacterium | reverse complement strand
CGTTGGTGTCCTCGACCGAACCGATGAGGCCGCCGCCGTCGTAGGCGATGTTGAACTTGCGCGGCAAGTTGTAGAACGAACGGTCGTTGATGATGATTTGCGCGAGCTGCTGGACGAGCGGATTTACGTCAATCAGTTCCACGGGGTCAACGCCCGCCGTGGGATTCATCGTGAGATTCCGGATGTTGTCGCCGCCGGCGCCGCGCGTGTGCAGGCCGATGCTTTGGACTCGGCGGAGAAATTCCGGGCAGTCTTTCGGCTGGATGAGTCGCAGTTGGAAATTGGCGCGCGTCGTGATCTGCACGTAGCCGCTGGTGAGTTCCGCCGCGATCTTGGCGAGTTCGCGGAGCTGGAAAGTCGTGACCACGCCGCCGGGAATCCGCAGTCGCGCCATGAACGCATCCTTCACCGGCGTCAGGAAAAACAGGCCGTTCCACTTGAAACGGAAAATGTCCTCCTTGTCCGGCGCCTTGTTGCCAATGGCGTTTTCGACGATCTGACCGTAGGCGTCGAGCGGATGCACTTCGCGCTTGATGCGTTCCTCGGCGATCAAGTCCTCCTTGGGCGCGGGCGGCGGTTCGACGTCGGCGAAGGTTTTCCCGCGCGCCGCCACGCCGGCGAACAGGCCGGAAAGATATTCCTTCTGCTCCGGCGTGAACGGCGCGCTGGCGATGGGGTCGGGCAAAGTGGAATTCATTTCAGTAAACGTCGCGTTGATAGCGTTTCTCGGCTTTCATTTTCTCGACGTAGGCCTTTGCGTCGTCGGCCGATTTTGCGCCGGCGTTTTCAATGATCTTGTGCAAGGCTTCGTCCACGTCTTTCGCCATGCGGCTCGCGTCGCCGCAGACGTAGAAATGTCCGCCTTCTTCGAGCCACGACCACAACTCGGCGGCGTTTTCGAGCATCCGCGTCTGGACGTAAATCTTCTCCGCCTGATCACGCGAGAACGCCAAATCCAGCCGGTTGAGAAAACCGGAGTGCTGCCACGCGACGAGTTGTTCCTCGTAGAGAAAATCGGTCGCGCGCTTCTGGTCGCCAAAGAACAGCCAGTTTTTGCCGTTCGCGCCGGTGGCCAGACGCTCTTCGAGAAACGCGCGGAACGGCGCGATGCCGGTGCCGGGACCGACCATGATCATCGGCGCGTCGCCGTTCGCCGGCGGACGAAAACCGTGGGACGGCTGGACGAAAATTTTGACGACATCACCGGCGCGGTCGGCGAGAAAGGTCGAGGCGACGCCTTTGCGAGCGCGGCGATGCGCCTCGTAACGCACCGCGCTGACGGTGAGATGCATCTCGCCGGGATGCGCCTTGGGCGACGAGGAAATCGAGTAAAGCCGCGGCGACAATTTCCGCAGCAGCGGCAATAATTCCGCGATTGAAATGCCTTTGGGCGCGAGCAGAAGCAGGTCCAGCACGTCGCGTCCGTGAAGCCACTTTTTCAACTCATCGGTTTTATCCGGCGCCAGCAGCGGCGCGAATTCGACTGCCGGGGCGCGTTTGGCGATCTCGGCGACCAGTTCGCTTGTGGGTTTGCCCAGCTCAAAGTTTTGCGCCAGCGCCAGTCGCAGCGGCACGACGGCCTTTTCGAGGACGACCGGCTCGTCGCCGGTGGCCCCGAGCGCGGCGAGAACTTCCAGGACCAGCGCGTCGCAGTTGTGCGGCATGACGCCGAGCGCATCGCCGACTTCGTAAGTCAGGCCGCTGCCGCCGAGTGCGATTTCGTAGTGGCGCACCTCCTTGGCCGAGCCGGGACGGTTGAGCGGGAGATTTTTCAGCAGCCGCGCCGGAAACGGATGCGATTTGCCGAATGTCGCTTGCCGCGGTTCGGCCGCGGGCGCGGCGGCAGCCGTTGCCAGCGTGAGCGTGTCGGCGCCGTTTGCGACGCCGAGTTTTCCCCAGAGGCCCTCCATCCATTTTTCCGCCGCCGCCTCGTAATCGGTGTCGCACTCGCCGCGCGAAATGAGGCGTTTTGCGCCGAGCGCTTCGAGACGGGCGTCAAACTTTTTGGAAGCGCCGCAGAAGTCGGAATAGTTTTTGTCGCCGAGGCCGAGCACGGCAAATTCCAGATTTTCCAGGCGCGGCGCGGCATCGGATTTCAGCCAGTTCCAGAAATTCGCCGCGTTGTCCGGCGCGTCGCCGTCGCCCCACGTGCTGGAAATGATGACGGCCTTTTTCGCCGTGGCGAAACCGGCGGCTTCAAACTCGTTGAGCGGATGCAGCTTCGGCGTGAAGCCGCGCTGCGCAGCTTCCTTCACGAATTTCTTGGCCAATCCCTCGGCGGTGCCGGTTTGCGAGCCAAAGCAGATGAGCAATGGCCCGGCGTTGCTGGTTGGCGCCGCAAGGCCGTTGGGTGGTGGCACTGCGCCGTTTGGTCCGGCGGAGAACATGCCGGCGAGAAAACCGTTGAGCCAGGCGCGCTGTTCGAGCGAGAACGGCGCGGTTTCTGGAATGTGAGGCGGAACCGTCGGTGTCATTTTTTATCAAGTCAACTGCTGCGCTTTTGAATGCTGGCGGCGTGCCATTCAGGCCGCCCATAAACAAAAAGCCGGCTCATAGTTTTAATCGAAAGGATGAATCGCATTCATATTGCGCGATTCGCCAGAACTGACGGTGGAATTGGCGCGGAGCAGGCAATGGTATTGCTGGCCGGGGAACCCCGCGCCGCCCGGCAAGCGGGGGCGTGGGGGTTGACGCATTTTTTCCATGCTGGCGATTTTCACCCAGTGTGAAATGGAGTGCGCCCCATCTGGCGATGGGGCGCGGCGACGGGAGGAACGGCGTCGCCGGATGCAAGTCGGCTGTGGCAGTTCGAGCCATCAGAAGTTGAACTCGATTTGCGCCCAGAATTTCTGGATGTCCGTCCGGGCCGTGGCCAGCGAAGGCGCGGCGGCGTTCTGGCCGTCGTAATAGGCGTATTTCAGCATCGCCGTCCAGTATTTGCCGAATTTTTTGAACGCGACGACATCGTATTCCGTGCCGTAATCGCCGCTGCCGTAGTCGGCATCGAACTTGTGAAAGACAAACCGGACCGGGACTTGCCACGGCAGCGTGACTTGAGCGTAGGAGTAAAAGTCGCACAGGCCGTTGGCGGGCGTGGTCAGGAAAACATCGTCCCAGCCGTTGAAGGCATGGAGCGTGGCCAGCGGCGTGCGGAACGAGGCGCGGGGACCGGCGGGAGCCGCATCGTTCACGGCGCTGCCGAGGTCTTCGTAGCCCGCGCCGAAGGCGAACGGTTTGATGCTGGCGCCGGCTTCGAGGTTGTAATAGCTCGCGCCGTATTTCAACGGACTGTCGGCGTATTCGGTTTGCCAGGCGTATTCCGCGCGATAATCCACGGTGATTTTGTCCGTGACCTTGGCCTGGCCGGCGAAATAGCCGCCGTAGGTGGCGCAGGAATTGGCATCGCCGCCGGCGTTGTGCAAATCCAGCAGGTAGGTGTAGCCGACGAACCGTCCGTATTTCCAGCCGGAATACGAGACGTTGAGCAAGTGGGAATGGGAATCGAAATCCTGATTGGCGGCGGGCAGCCCCGACACGTCGCCGAACACGCGGTGAACATCCCAGACGTAACCGTAGTAGAGATTCAGGTTTTTGAGCGGCTCGCTGCCGGCGCTGGCGGCATCGTAAGTCTGCATGTTCTGGCGCCAGCCGACGTCGCCGACAAACCGCTGGTTGTCGAGGTTGATCTGCTGTTCGCCGACCTTGGCGGTGATCCAATTCGTGTAGGTGTAGCTGACCCAGGCTTGATCCAGCCTAGTCATCGGCGGATCCGCCACAATCGGACGCGTCGCCTGATGGTTGGAGCCGGCGGCGTTGTAGTTGCGTTCCGGGGCAAGGTTGGCAACGTTCACGCCTTCAGCCATCGCCTGAAAGCCATAGAGCGGCGCCGTGGTGTAACCCAGGCGCGTGCGGAGGGTCGGCGCATACGAATCGTCGCCCAACGTGCTTTGATCCACCTGTTCGTAGCGCAGGCGGACGTTGAGGTTGACCTTGCCCTTGGCCAGCGCGTCGGGAAGTTTGCCATTGAAAAACTGCCCGACCGTGTTGGTGGAAACCACGGCCGGCGCTTTGGCGGCGGGTTTGGGCAATGGCGGCTGCGCCGTCCCGGGCATCTGGAACGGCTGCTGGGCAAAGACCGACGCGGTCGCGGCGAGGACCAGCGCGCCGCCGGCCAGGATGGTTTTTGATTGGGTCTGGTTTGGGTTCATGTTGGACTGGTTGGTGGTGGTTTTTGGTTGGTTGGGATTGGGAACTAAAC
>JAJXXI010000695.1 GCA_021781185.1 bacterium | reverse complement strand
GGTCGGCCTGGAGAATGACGCTGCCGCCGCGGCCGCCATTGCCACCGCTGGGGCCGCCCTTGGTGATGTAGGCTTCGCGATGGAACGCGACACAGCCTTTGCCGCCATGGCCAGCCTGGGCGTAGATTTTGATTTCGTCAATGAACATGAAATCGTTGGATTGGTTTCAATTAAAATCGCCAGACCGGTTTAACTATTCACAATTCAACCCTTCGGCGGCAATAAAAAAGGCGAGGCGTGGGCCTCGCCTTGAAATTGGAAGGGCAAATCAGTTCTTCGCGGCGGCGGCTTCGGCCACCACGTTTACGCGGCGGCTCTTCTGGTCAAACAGAACTTTGCCATCCGTGAGGGCGAACAACGTCCAGTCGCGGCCCACGCCGACATTCTTGCCGGCAACGAACTTGCTGCCGCGCTGGCGAACAATGATGCTGCCGGCGGTGACGAACTGGCCGCCAAATTCTTTTACGCCGAGGCGTTTGCTGACGCTGTCGCGCCCGTTCTTTACGCTGCCTTGACCTTTTTTATGTGCCATAAAATGATTAAGCGTTGATTGCAGTGATTTTGACGACCGTCAGCTCCTGGCGATGGCCGATGGTTTTGTGGTAACCCTTGCGGCGCTTCATCTTGAACGTGAGCTTCTTTTCGCCGCGCTTGTGTTCCACAACATCGGCCACCACGGTGGCACCGGTGACGGTGGGAGCGCCAACAGAAAGCTTGCCGTCGTTGTTGACGAGCAGCACACGGTCAAACGTGACCGGCTTGCCCGCCTCGACTTCAAGGCGTTCGATTTCGAGCTTGTCGCCCGCGGCGACCCGATATTGCTTGCTACCAGTTTCTAAGACGGCATACATAAAAATTTTTCCCCGCAAAGGGTCGGGAATTAAACCAGATTTCCCAAACCTGTCAATGCCCGTTTTTTGGCTGTTTGGATTGTTCCCGCCGCCGCCATTGGCGCTCCTGCTTTTTGGCCTCGCTGCTCAGCAGTTCTTCTGCACACCAGCCGCGCGCCTGTGCCGCCGCCGCCAGTTCAAACAGTTGTCGCGCCACGGCCGGCTTGGAGAGTTTGCGCGCCCCGGTTCCGTTTTTGGCGACGAGCTGCGCCTTGCGCGCCTTCTTCAGCAGTTTTTCCGTGTAGAGCAGCGCGGGCAGATGTTTGGGAATGCCGTCCAGCGCGGAATGGCGGGCATGCCGGGTGCCGTGCTTCTCGGCCCGCTTGATTTTTTCCCAGTTGGCCCAGACCTCGTCCACGTCTTTTACCTTGGTTGTGCCAAAGACATGCGGATGCCGCCGGACCAATTTATCCACGAGGTGCCGGGTGACCTTTTCAAAATTGAACGCCCCGCGTTCGTTCGCGAGCTGACAGTGGAACACCACCTGCAGCAGCAAATCGCCCAGCTCCTCGGCCATCTCGACATCGTCCCCCGCCTCGATGGAGTCAATCAGTTCATACACTTCCTCAATCGCATGGCGGCGCAGCGTCAGGTGAGACTGTTCCCGATCCCACGGGCAGCCTTTGGGCGAACGCAGTCTGGCCATGACCTTGAGCAGATCGTTGATGGCGGGTGGTTTTTTCATTTTGAAAACTTGAAACCGTCACAGAATCACCAAATCGTCACGATGCACCAGTTCGACGCGCAGCAGTTTTCCGCCGCGGATTTCCTCCGCGCCGAACCGCGCAATGCCGCGGGCGAATTCGGTCCCGTTCAAATCGCAAATGCGGACAATGTCGCCGGCGGCGAATTCACCTTCGCAGCGCGTCACGCCGGGCGGCAGGAGGCTTTTGCCCGCCTCGCGTAATGCCGTTTTCGCGCCGTCGTCCACGAACAAGGCTCCTTTCGGGTGATGAAAAAAGGCGATCCAACGCTTGCGGCCTTGCAGCCGGTGAGGGTGCGCGACAAAGAGCGTGCCTTCAATTTTGCCGGCCAGAATCTTCGCGAGCGTGTTTTTCCGTTTGCCCGAAGCAATTACGAGCGGGATGCCCGAACGGACGGCAATTTTCGCCGCGTCAATTTTCGATTTCATTCCCCCCACTGCCGTGGCGCTGGTCGTGCCGCCGGCCATGCCTTCAATCGCCGTATCTATTGTTTTGATGACCGGGAGCGTCCTGGCATTCTTCCGGCCGAAGTGTTTGATCACGCCGTCCACCGTCGTGAGGATCACCAGCAAATCCGCCGGCAGCAGCGAGGCCACGAGCGCGGACAGCTTGTCGTTGTCGCCGAACTTGATTTCGGTGAACGACACGGCGTCGTTTTCGTTGATGATGGGCACGACGCCGCGCTGGAGCAGCGTGATGAGCGTGTTGCGGGCGTTGAGATGGCGCTCGTGATGTTCCAGATCCGCATGGGTGAGCAGCACCTGGGCGACGACCAGTCCGTGCGCGGCAAAGAGCTGGTCATACACCGCCATGAGCCGCGACTGGCCGACGGCGGCGCAGGCCTGTTTTTCCGCGAGATTGGCCGGCCGGGCTTGGTAGCCGAGCGCGCCCATGCCCGCGCCGACCGCGCCGCTGGTGACGACCACGACTTCCTTGCCCGCCTTGCGCAAGGCCGCGATCTGCGCGACGAGCTGTTTGAGCTGCCGGGGGGCCGGCTGCTTGCGGCTGTCCGTGAGGACGCCGGTGCCGAGTTTCACGACCACGCGGGAAACGGATTTGAGTGAGTCACGATGCACGCGCGCAAGATAAGGAAATATTCCCGGCCCGAAAATCTTAAAATGTGCCGGCCGGAACGCGACTCAGGGCGCGTTGGTTCCGGCTGCTGCGCGGATGGCCTCGGCAAGCTGCTGCGGGGTCCAGCCGTTGCCGTCAAACTGGCGGGTGATTTTGCCGGCCGTGTCAATGACCACCGTGCGCAGGTTGTGGGAAATGGACCCGTTCATGCGCCAGAAATTCAAATCCACCTTGGGGGCCAGGCCGGCCAGCGTATTGGTGGAAGCCACGGCAAACAGCCAGTGGTTCGTGTTGTCGCCCCGATAAATTTTGGCGTAGTTCGCCAAAATCTGGGGCGTGTCGAAACTGGAATCGAACGAGATGGAGAGCAGTTCCCAGTTGGTCGGCGAGCCGGTGCCGGAACTGAGCAGCCGGCGCGTTTCAAAAAAATTCTTGTTCATCCGCGGGCAGTAATCCGGCAGCGGACAGCTGGTGAAGAAGAACGTGAACGCCACCGCGCGGCCGCGAAAGTCCGAGAAGCGAACGGGCCGGCCGGTTTCGCTGGTGAATTCGTAGTCCGGCAAAACGTCGCCGACTTCCAGTTCCGGTTCCACCCGGTGCCAGGCGGGTTTGGGCGGGACCACCGCCTCGGTCTTGCCGGTGCGCTGAAGGTTTTCAATCCAGTCATCATCCTCGGTGACCACCAGGGTGAAAGTGATCTGATCGCCCGGCGCAATGCCATCCAGTTCATTCGTGTTTTTGACCGCGAAATCCATGGTCATCGCCGCCATGTAACCGGGAATTTTTTCGTGTTTGATGGTGACCTGCCGGTGATCTGCGGCGATGGACTGCACCACACCGCGGACGGCATGGGTGTCTGGCGCCGGGGCGGTGGCCCTGGGTTTACACCCGGCGGCGAGGAAGAGGGCGAGGAACGGCAGGATCAGGAGCATTTTCATAAATTCATTTTTCGGCGCGCAGCCGGTTGATCTCCTTTACGACTGCGGCGGGGGTCTGGTCGTTCAATCCGTCGAAGAACAGCCGGGTGCGTCCGTGCTTGTCCACCACGGCGATGTTCTCGGTGCCGGTGAAATTGCCGGGCATGGAATTGAACGGGTTGTCGGCATCAGTCTTCAGAAAACTGTCGCCGATGAGCGAATGCACGGCCTTTTCATTGCCGGTCAGCAGCAGCCAGTGGTTGGTGTTCACGTCAAACTGCGCGCCCCAGCGGGCCAGCTCGGGCGGGGTGTCGGTGCGCGGATCCACGGTGAGCGAAAGCAGCCGCACATCCGATTCGCCCGTCGTGAGCCGTTGAATTTCCGCCATGCGCCGGGAAACTTCCGGGCATGTCAACGAGCAGCTCGTGAACAGGAAACTGACCACGAGAATTTTCCCTTCCAGATCCGCCCGCGTGACGGTGCCGCCGCCGCTATCCGTCAATGAAAAATCAATGAGCCGCCGCGGCCGGTCCGGCAGGATGCCATGCACCTGGTCGCGGTGGGCCAGCGCGGCGGCAATAAACCAACTGCCGATGCCCGCCACCGCCGCCAGCGCAAGGACGATGATGAGAAAAAGTTTTTCCTCCTTGCGCGGGCGGGTCGGGGCGGACGGG
>JAJXXI010000003.1 GCA_021781185.1 bacterium | reverse complement strand
TCCGATCCGCCGGGGGGTCGCTGTCATAAACCACCGTTTTGCGGCCCGGCATGGTGCAATCAAAGACCTCCAAATGCACCGGCGGTTTCTGGTTGTGGAAAATTTCCCGCATGAGCTGGCTGATGACGAACCGGGCAAAAACCCAGCCCTCAATGTTGGCGCGTCTTTCATCCAGGGTTGCGGTCGGGGCGCCGTTGCGGAAAACCGGCAGCATCATCAGCAGGCCGGCTTGCGTGCCATCGTCAGCGACGTGCAGGTCGAGCCGTGAACTGATGGCCGCACTGCCAGAATCCCGCGCCTCTTCCGCCACCCGGCGGCGGACGGGATCGGCCCCCAGATCCACGCCCAGCAGCGCCGCGTGATCGGCTTCCGGCTCAAGGTATTTCACAATGAAGAAATCATCGTTGGTGCCAAGTCCTTTCGGCTGAAAATCCGGATTTTTATCCGCCCGCGTTGTTTGGAGGAAAGCGTCCAGTTGGCTGCGCGGCACATATGCCATGAACCCCAGCCCGTCCATTCCGGGGAAACGCTTGTTTACCGAGACGGCGCTCACATAAGCCCGCCATTCTTCGCGCTCCACCGAATAGCTGGCGGCAAATAATCCGACGCCTCCGTGCAGCACGTCCTGATAAACCGACAGGCGTTCCGCCAGGGTCATTTGAATCCGGGCCGCCTCTTCATCGAAACGTTTGCGCGCCGTCAATTGCTCATGAGTCCGGGCGATGAACCAGCCCCCCGTGCTCGCCCCCAGCGACAGGACGAGAACCACCCAGGCCAGCGGATGGGCGAAAGTCAGTCGCAGGCCGGACTTTGGCGAAGAGGGCGGCAACGGGGCGGCATTCATGTGGAAAATGGTTTGAATGGCACCGGCATCGCCGGCCGGCGCGTTGCGATGGGGGAGCAGGCAACCAGCATGATTCCGATGCTCGGCTAAAACCCCGGAGGCGGCAACGGAAAATTTCGAGTTTGACGTCCACTGCCCAAAGCGCGAAAACTGCGGTGCCATGAACCCGAAACGCTGGTTTGCCTGGACCTGCCTCGCCCTGATGCTGGTTGCGGAAACTTTCTTGTTTCATGCCCTCCGCGAGAAGGACGCCATGCAGACCACCCTGCACGATGCCCAGACACAGGTGTGGCAGATGGGCCAGGAACTCGATGCCTTGAAACATTCCACCGCCGGATTGCAGGCGTCGGAAATTCTCCGGCTCCGCAAACAAAATGAAATCCTCACCAACCGCCTCGCCCAAGTGCAGGCCGCCTTGGAACGTGTGGAGGCCGACCGCACGCTGGCCACCCAGCAGTTGGCCACCGCCCGCGTGGCGCTACAGTTGCAAAAAGATCATCTGGACCAACTCCAGACTGAAAACCGGCTTGTCACGGATGCCGGCATCACCCTCATCCAACGCAACGCCTGCATCAACAATCTGCGGGCAATTGACGGGGCCAAGCAACAATGGGCGCTGGAAAAAAACATGCCGGCGGACGCTGTGCCGACGGTCAAGGATCTGCTCCCTTACCTTAAAGACGGCATATTTCCGGTTTGTCCCGGCGGCGGAACTTACTCCATCAACAGCGTGGAGGCGGTTCCCACCTGTTCCATCCCCGGTCACGCCCTGCCGCAATAAATCACCGGGCACTCTGGAACCCGTCGTTGGCATGGCATGACTGTCAGCGATGGGACTGAGCTCTCCGCCAGGATCGTCGCCTTGAGATGCACAGACTCACATCCGCGAATACAAACGAACGTTTTTTTTGCCGGCCCAAATCGTCTTTCACCCCGTTGAGTTGAACAGCCAGGGAAATGCAGCCATCAAGCCGGTCGTGCCGACAGGCCAGTTCACCGAAAACGCTTCCCGCCCTCGACCGGACGAGAAGAAATGGCGTCACGTTCAAAAACGGACGCAGGTTTCAATCTTTTCTGCCAGCGCTCAGCCGTGGCTCAGCATAATTACATCGCATTTCGGCCGGTTTCGGCTAACTTGAGGCATGACCGTGGACACATTCAAACGCGAAATTAGTGATGCCGTGAAGAATTACGACCGCTATGTCATCTGCCTGCAAAAGACGCCGGATGAATTCGCCGCGGCTTTGGAATCTCTCACCCAGAAAGCGATCAAAGCCTACCAAACCCGGCCGGCCGGAATGCGCCATGGCATCGCGCTCGACAAGGAGGTCACCATCATCTTGAGCCAGGGTGACAGCGACCGCCCGCTGTGTGGAATTTATTTCAATCTCCATTCGCCCTACAAAAAGGAGGCGCTGCCGAAAACCGTGCAGCCGTTCACCGAGAAATCGCCCAAAACGGCGGAGTAATCATTCGTCGCGCACGTTGTCGCCCACCTGCGCATCGCCGGAAACAATGTCGGCGACCGTGTCATTATCCTGCTGCGGACCGGTGACATTGACTTCCGCCACCTTCAATCCACCCCGATACAAAAACAAGGTCTGCCCAATTTGCGGCAGTTGGCTCGCGGGGAAGTTCAGCACCACGAAGCGCCCGATCGTGTTGACGGAAACCACCTTGGCCGCGAGCGAAAAATCAGGCGTGATGATGGGTGCCGAGGCGATGGCGGCCGGCTTGAGATTGGCGGTTTCGCGATGCATTCCGGAGCAGCCAAAGGCGGCCAGCGCCAGCAACAGGACGGAAAATGGGGCGAAAGGCTTCATCCTCAAGGCGGTCAAATTCATGGCTGACATTCTACACTTCCGCTAGAGAAATCAAGCCGCCGTGCGTCAAATCTTCCTGCAGGATTCGCCGGCCGGCAGGCGGGCGAGCAGTTCCGCGACGCTCCGGGATTGCCCCGGCAAAACCAGATCCGGCGCAATTTCATTCAACGGTTCCAACACAAACCGCCGCTCGTGGGCGCGTGGGTGAGGCAGGATGAGCCGGACTGTCGAACGAACTTCCTTCCCAAACAGGATCAAGTCCAGATCCAGCGGGCGCGGTTCGTTGTGCAGCTTCTTGGGCGTCCGGCCGAAAACCCTTTCCAGCTCCTGCATTTTTCCCAGCAGCGTTTCCGGCGTTTCCCCCGGGCGCGGAAAAAAGCCGATGACGGCGTTCAAAAACAACGGCGAGCCGGGCGGGCAATCCACCGGCGTTGTTTGCCAGAGCGAGGATTTTAACAGCGGCTCGTCAGAAAAAATTTGCATCCCCGCCATCGCCGCGTGAATGATTCTTTCTGACTCACCGAGATTGGAGCCGAAGGCGACAATTGCTTTTGTGGCAGCCGACGTAAGGAGGCTCATACTATTTTCCATCAACTGAAGTTGGAGCCTCCCTGCGTCGGCTGCCACATCATTTCAATCCCAGCACGTCCTGCATGTCGTAGAGGCCGGGCTTCTGGTTCACCAGCCATTGCGCAGCGCGCAGCGCGCCGTTGGCAAAGGTGTCGCGGCTGGAGGCCTTGTGTGTGAGTTCAACGCGCTCGCCGTTGTTGGCAAAAATAACCGTATGGTCGCCGACGACATCGCCGCCGCGAATGGCATGAATGCCGATCTCGTTTTGCGTGCGCTCGCCGACGATGCCTTTGCGACCGTGACGGAGCGCGTCTTCAAGCTGCAGCTTGCGCACGTCGCCCAGAATTTCCAGCAAGGTCGTGGCCGTGCCGCTGGGCGCGTCTTTCTTGAGGCGATGGTGCATCTCGACCACTTCGAGGTCGAAGGCCGGCCCAAGGATTTCCGCCGCCTTGCGCGTGAGCCAGAACAGCGTGTTGACGCCGGTGGAAAAATTCGTGGCCATCACCATCGGAATCTGCGCCCTGAGCGCGACGATTTTCGCCTTTTCCTCCGCGCTGTGGCCGGTGGTGCCGATGACGACGGCTTTCTTATGCTTGGCGCACAGCTCCGCGATGCCGAGCGTGGCGCTATGAAAGCTGAAATCAATCACGACATCGGACTGGCCGATGATCGCGCCCAGGTCGTCGCTCTGGTCAACCGCGCCGCCGACTTCGAGGTCGGGAATGCGGGCGGCGCAGTTCAGCAGCGCCTGGCCCATGCGGCCTTTGGAACCGGTGATGATGATTTTCGTCATAAGGGCTAGAAGCGAATTATGCGGATTATCGCTGATCCAAAAAATTCGCGTCAATTCGTGAAATTCGCGTAAAAGTGTTTACTTCAAGATCCCCGCCGCTTTCATCGCGGCCTTGAGCGTGACGCGGTTGGCGGCGCTCATCTGCACGAGCGGCAGGCGGTATTCCTCGTCAATGAGGCCGAGCATGGCGAGCGCGGCCTTGACGGGAACCGGGTTGGTCTCGATGAACAAAT
>JAJXXI010000705.1 GCA_021781185.1 bacterium | reverse complement strand
CAATACATGATGCTGCCAAACCCCAACAAGGTTATGGCCAGAAAAAGCATCGTCAACATCAGGGCATAGCCGCGCGCGGGTTTCGATGGGATCCGGGTGTTGGTTTTCATGGGAGTCTTCTGGGTTTATTTCGCGCGCGGGGACACGCGGGTTTGCAGACGGTAGAAATTGTAAGCATCCGGGCCGATGCCAACATTGCCGATGGGGTATTCCCATTGATAAAACTGCAACGTCACCCGGATGACCGGATTGTTGTCATAGGTGGTCAGGGTGTTGGCCTGATAGTCCTCCGCCGTGAACACATAGTTGTTGGTCAGGTAATTGGCCACCTGCTGAATCACGCCATTGCTCACGCTGTAAAGGCCATTTTGATTGCCGACCGACGATTGGTAGAAGGTGACTGGCATGGCATTAGGCGAGTCGTTGGTGTCCGCACCATAAATTTCCAGGGCATTGCCGGTCTGCAACTGGCCATTGGGAATGCGGGAAAATTCCCCGTTGGTATAGTTTCCCACATACACGATTTTTGCCGAGCGGATTTCGCCCCGCAGCGCGTTCAGCGTTTTGCGCGCGTCGGCGGTCGCGGTCAATTTGGTGGCGGCCAGCGTGTAGATGCGCATTCCAAATATCTGGAGCCCGACCATCACGCCCACAAAAATGACCGTAAACAGCCCGAAACTGGCCAGCATCTCCACCAGCGTGAAGGCGGCGTTCCGGCGCGGAACCCGGCGTTGCGTCAAGGATGGTGTGATGGTTTTCATTGGTCGGGAGCGCGGAGCAGGACGACGCTGTTGGTGTAAATTTGGCCGGTCAGCGAAAACCGCCAGACGGCATCCGACCGGATCTCACGCAGCGGCGGATTGGTGGAAACATTGGTGAGCCACACGTAATTAGTAACCCACGAATCGAAGTCGGAACTTGTCGGATCGCCCTTGGTGGGGATGTCAAAATAGTCCACGTTCGTGATGACTGGCAGCCCATTGGTGGACGCAGGCAGTTCGTCCATCGTTCCCGGCCCGGTGGCCGGCGGATAATCCCGTGGCCGCCAGTTTGCCGCGCGCGCCCGCTCCGCACCCTGCGAGGCGGCCGACTGGGCAGCCAATGAAAATGCACTCCACTCCGCCATCCGATTAGCCATCACGTAACCGTAAATCAAACCCGCCGTCGCCATTCCGAAAATGACAAAGGAGATCAGAACTTCCACCAGTGTAAAACCGGGACAGTTTGTCCTTTTTCTGATATGTGTAAAATGCAGTTTCATTTTAAAAACCTGCTGAAATCCACTGTTCCCTGGTCTTTTCTTTGGCTTTCCGGCGTGCAGGTTGCGGTTAGGTTTGAGAAAGCAATTGCACCTCCATCTGCCAGAATCCGGCGTAGGGCAGGGATTGAAATTGTTGTAAGGCTTGATCCTACAAGTCGCCGCCAAGCGGGTTGCAGGCCGAGGAAGCTTTTGGAGCATGGCAAAATCACGAACCAAGCCAATGCTGTCGCCGCAAAGATTTTTTCGTTACCGAGCAGAATCGCCGCTTGGTTTTGTGTCCGATCCACTCAGCAAACCAACCTCGACACGCGGATGAACGCCTCCCATCGGGGATTATTTGTCCCGGTCGCTGGATGATGATGAAAATGCTGGGAAATCCCGGGCGGGGTTATTTGGCATGGCGGCCTTCATGCCAGCGGACGGCGTGAGTGATGAGTTCGTTGATGTTGGCAAGCTTCAGCTTTTCCTTGATGCGGGCGCAATAAACCTGAACGGTCTTGGGACTTAGATTCAACTGGTCGGAAATCTGCCGGGTGTTGCTGCCTTGCCCGAGCAGTTCAAACACTTCCAGTTCCCGGTCGCTCAAATCGGCCACGGGCGAATCCGCCGGCCGGGTTCCGCCTTGCACCAGTTTTTGGGCGATCATGGCGTTCGCGGCGGGGCTGAAATACGTTCCGCCGGCGCGCACTGCCTTGATGGCTTCCAGCACCTTGCTGGTGGCGTCGCGTTTCATGACGTAGCTGCGGGCGCCGGCGCGCATGGCCCGTTCGGCGTAAATGGCCTCGTCATGCATGGAGAGAACAATGGCGGCCACCTCGGGATGCATGGCCCGAAGATCCTTGATCAGCTCAAGCCCCGACCCGCCGGCTTCCAGCCAGATGTCCACGATAGCGATGGCCGGGTGGGTGGTGGCAACCAGTTCCAGGGCTTTGCCGGCGGATTCCGCCTGGCCGCAGACTTCCAACTGAGGTTCTTGATTGATCAAGTTGGCGAGCCATTCACGCACGAGCGGATGATCATCCACCAGCAAAATTTTGGTTTTATTCGACATGGGGTTTGGAAAGAGTTGGGGCGGGTGCCGACAGCCGGCAAATCAACCGCGAGCCGCCGGCGGGCTGGCTTTCGACCTTTAAGTCGGCGCTGATCATCCCGGCCCGGTAGTGCATGATCTGCAAGCCAAGAGCGTCCCGGGTCCACGTTTCCGACGACCGGACGTTGCCGTCATCGGAAATGGTGAGAATAATTTCCTGATTCGCCGCCTGGAGGCCAATGAGGATGTTTTTCGCGGCCCCATGGCGGATCGCATGTCCGATCGCTTCCTGGGCGATCCGATAGAGGTGCATGTTGGCTTCCAGCGTCGCCAGGGAAATGTTTTGGGAACACGCCAGTTGGCAGGCCGCCTTGCCCTCGTTGCTGACATCCGCCGCCAGCTCCCGCAGGCCGTCCACCAAACTTTCTTTCTTCATGCCCACCGGACGCAGGCTGCGGGTGAGCGTGCGCGTGAATTCAATCGCCTTTTCGACCATCCCGGTCAATTGCTCGGCGGTCTGCGCTTCCGGCCGCGATTGCGCCTTAAGCTGGTTGGCCAGCACTTTGGCCGCGAGGGCCGAGGCGGTCAGTTGCTGGCACAGGTTGTCGTGCAGATCGTGGCCGATGTTCCGCTGCTCGCGCTCGCTGGCTTCGAGCACCTCCCGCTCGAGCCGCTGGCGGGAGCGTGCTTCCCGGTCCATGACATCCTTGTATTCGATCTCCCGCTTGACCAAGCGGGCGCGCTCTGTCAACAAATTAACCACCAGCAGAAACAGCAGAAAGCACAGCGTGATGCTCCAGAACGCATTGGGCCAGCCAAAATGAATTTTATCCCCGGGCGAGTTGCACCATATCCAGCTCAGGATGGACAGCACACACATTCCCATGCCGTATTTCCAGCCCAGCCGCCGCAGGGTGAAAATGATGGGCACCAGATAAAACAGAAAAAAGGGAACACTGTAGCCGGTCAAATAATCCAGCGCGGCGGTCAGGGCCAGCAAGCCCAGGCTTGCCAGTCCATCGCGCCAGTCAAATGATTTTAAATCTTGATACGGCATGCCGGTCGGAAAACAAAATGAATGTGGCTGGTTTGACCGCGTTCAACAAGGGAAAGTTCCGCCAAGCCACGAGCGGAATGAATGAACGCAAAACCGCCAAGGAACCGGCTGGCGGGACAGCCGCCGGGCGGCTAAAATATCAGCGTGACGCACACACGCCAAATCGTGATCGCCGGCGGCAGCGGATTCATCGGCAGCGCTCTCGCCCGGGAATTTTCGCGCCGGGAAAACACGGTCGCGGTGCTGACGCGTTCGCCCCGCAAACGGGCCGACGGCATCCAGGAAATCGCCTGGGATGGAAAAAATTCCGGGGAATGGTGTCAGGCGCTGGAAGGCGCACAGGCCGTCGTGAATCTCACCGGCAAAAATATCAACTGTCCGCACACGCCCGAAAATCTCCGCGCCATCACGGCTTCGCGGGTGGATTCCGTCCAGGCGCTCGCGGCGGCCATGGTCGGACTCAAAACTCCGCCACGCGTCTGGGTGCAAGCCGGTGCCACCGGGTTTTACGGCGATACCGGCAACACGCTCTGCGATGAAACGGCTCCCGGCGGCGATAATGCGCTCGCCCGAATCTGCCGGGAGTGGGAGGCGGCTTTCGCGGCGGTCCCGCTCGCGTCAACCCGCAAGGTGACCTTGCGGATCGGTTTTGTGCTGGGACACGAAGGCGGCGCGCTGCCGGTATTGTCTCGATTGACAAACTGGTTTCTCGGCGGCACTGCGGGCAGCGGCCGGCAATACATCAGTTGGATTCACCTGGCCGACCTGGTCGAGATGTTTGTGCGTGCCATCGAGAATGAAAACTGGGCCGGCACATTCAACGCCGTGGCTCCCAGCGCGGTGACGAATGTAGAATTCATGTGTGAACTGCGCCGCGCCCTGCATCGTCCGTGGAGTCCGCCCGCGCCGGCGCTCGC
>JAJXXI010000670.1 GCA_021781185.1 bacterium | reverse complement strand
CGGCGCCCCGACCGCAACCCTGGATGAAAGACGCGCCAGCATTGAGGGCTGGGTTTTTGCCCGGTTCGTCATCAGCCAGCTCATGCGGGAAATTTTCCACAATCAGAAACCGCCGGTGCATTTGGAGGTCTTTGATTGCACCATGCCGGGCCGCAAAACGGTGGTTTATGACAGCGACCCCCCGGCGGACGGACGCGCGCCCGCTTATCAATCGCGTTTCTCGGTCACGGATTCCATGCCCATCGGTCTGCGCCAATGGCAGTTGGTTTTCAACACCAAACCCGACTTCGACGCCACCATTCCGCACGGTGCGGTCAAAATGATGGCGGTGAGCGGCGCCGTCATCAGCCTGTTGTTGTTCGGCATCGCCTTGTCATTGAGCGAGACGAGGAAGCGCGCGGAAAAAATGGCCGGTGACATGACGGCGGCGTATCGCGAAACCAACGCCACCCTGCAAAAGGAAATCCTGGACCGGCAGCGCAGCGAACGGCGCGCAGTCATTCAGCACGCGGTGACCCGGGTGCTGGCGGATGCGGAATCGTTGAACGAGGCCACGCCTAAAATCATCGAGGCCATTTGCCAGAGTCTCGGCTGGGAACTGGGCGCGCTGTGGCAAGTGGATCCTTGGCTGAAGCGACTGCGCTGCCTTGAAATCTGGCATCGTCCGGGCCTGGCCGTGGCGGAATTCGAGTCGGTGAGCCGGGAAAAAACCTTCCGTCCGGGCGAGGGGCTGCCCGGCCGCGTCTGGGCCACCACCCAGCCCGCGTGGATTGCCGATGTGGCCCGCGACCGGAATTTCCCGCGCGGGCCGGTCGCCGTGAAAGGCGGACTGCACGCGGCCTTCGGTTTTCCGATCCTGCTGGGCGATGAGTTTCATGGCATGGCCGAATTTTTCAGCCGGGAAATTATCGAGCCCGATGCCGACATCCTCACCCTGGTGGCCGCCCTGGGCAGTCAGATCGGCCAGTTTATCGAGCGGAAACGCGCCCAGCAGGAATTGCAGCATGAACAGTTTCTCCTGCTCACGCTGATGGAAAACATTCCGGACCGCGTCTATTTCAAGGATCGCCAAAGCCGGTTTTTGAGGGTGAACAAGTCCTTGCTGGTTCGTCACGGATACGCCAGCTCGGAAATTATCGGCAAGACTGACTTTGACCTGTTTACCGAGGAGCATGCCCGGCAGGCGTTTGAGGATGAACAACGCCTGATCAGTGGCGGCCAGCCGATGACCAAGGAGGAAAAAGAAACCTGGGCGGACGGACGGGTGAGCTGGGCGTTGACCACCAAAATGCCGCTGCGTGACGAGGCGGGCAATATTGTCGGCACCTTTGGCATCTCGCGCGACATCAGCGCCCTCAAACTGGCGCAGCAACAATTGCAGCATGAGCAGTTCCTGCTCAACACGCTGATGGAATATCTGCCGGACCGGATTTATTTCAAGGATTTGCAGAGCCGTTTCGTTCGCAACAGCCGGGCGCATCTCGACCGGTTCGGGCTCAAGCACGCGAGCGATGCCATGGGAAAGACGGATGCGGATTTTTTCACCGAGGAACACGCCCGGCAGGCGTTTGAAGATGAACAGCAGTTGATCCGTTCCGGCGGCCAAATCACCAAGGAGGAAAAGGAAACCTGGCCCGATGGCAGTGTCACCTGGGCCTTGAGCACCAAGATGGTGCTGCGCGATGAAACGGGAAAGGTCGTCGGCACGTTTGGCATCTCGCGCGACATCACCGACCGCAAGCGGGCGGAGGAGGCGATGCGCGAAGCCCGCGATGCGGCGGAGGAGGCCAACCGGGCCAAGAGCCAGTTCCTCGCCAACATGAGCCACGAATTGCGGACCCCGCTCAATTCCGTCATTGGCTTTGCCGGCATCCTGTTGAAAAACAAGCCGGGCAACCTGAACCCGGCCGACCTCAACTTTTTGGAGCGCATCCAGGCCAACGGCAAAAATCTCCTGGTGCTGATCAATGAAATTCTCGACCTCTCTAAAATCGAGGCGCGCAAGGTGGAGCTGCAACTGGCCCCGGTCGCGCTGGATGTTTTGATCCGCGACACCATCATCCAGCAGGAAGGGCTGGTGCGTGATCGCCCGGTGAAACTGACGGCCGACCTCCCGGCAACCATTGCCTCCATTCAGGCTGATGCCGACAAGCTGCGGCAGGTCATCATCAATCTCATCGGCAACGCGCTCAAATTCACGGAACGCGGGAGCGTGACGGTGAGCGTCATCACGGACCCGGCGGATCACCGGCCGGTGCGCATTGACGTCACGGACACCGGCATCGGCATTCCCCAGGAAAAGCTGGCCGTGATTTTCGAGGCGTTCCAGCAGGCGGACGCCAGCACCGCCCGCAAATATGGCGGCACGGGCCTGGGCCTGACCATTTCGCAGGCTTTGTGCCGGCTTATGGGTTTCCGCATTGAAGTCAAAAGCGAGACCGACCGGGGCTCGACGTTCAGCGTGATTTTGGCCGGGAAGGAAAAAACCGTCATGCCGCCAAGGCCGGGCGGTTTCGCGCCGGGCCAAACCGGAAAACTTTCCGTCTCCGCCGCGCGGCTTCCGTCCGACCTGCACGGCAAGTTGGTGCTGGTCATTGACGATGAATCGGACTCGCGCCTGCTGTTGACGAATCTGCTGGAGGAATTCGGCTGCCAGGTCATCGCCGCCGATTCCGGCGAACAAGGGCTGAGCATGGCTCGCGAGTTTCAGCCGCAATTGATCACGGTGGATCTGCTGATGCCCCAGATGGACGGGGCCAGCGTCATTCGCGCACTCAAAGCTGATCCGCAGCTTCGCGCCATTCCACTGGTGGTGGTCAGCATCGTGGCCAAGGAACGCCGGGGCAGCATTCTCGGCGCGGTGGACCTTCTCGAAAAACCGGTCGTGCGCGAGGATCTGCTCGCCATGCTCCGGCGACATTTGCTGCCGGCCCGGGCAAAAATTCTCATCGTGGATGACGCGGAAGATGCCCGGCAAATCCTGCTGAAACTGCTGGCCGATGAACCCGTCGAGTCACGCACCGCCGCCAACGGCCGCGAAGCGCTGGCCTTGATGGAGACGTTTCCGCCGGACCTGGTCCTACTGGACCTCATCATGCCGGTGATGAATGGCGTGGAGTATCTCGCCGCCATCCGTGCCGATCAACGTTATCTGGGGCTGCCGGTGGTCATCGTCACCTCCAAGGAATTGGCCCCGGAGGAAAAGGACATGTTCCAGCAGCAACAGCTCGAGGTCGTGAACAAATCCGAGCTGACCGCAGAAAACTTCAAACTGGTGCTGCAGCGAATCCTCAACCTTGCCGGCATCGCCCGCAAACCCGGCCAACCTTGACGCTGTCAAAATGACCAAAGATCCGGCCTTGCTCATCGTGGACGACGACCCGGTTTTTTCCCGGTTCATCGGTCAATTGGTGCAGTCGCTGGCGGCGGAACTGCCCTGCCGGGTGGAATACGCAGACAGCGCGGAGGCGGCGCTGGAACGCATTTCCCACGGCTGGTTTGATCTGGCGCTGGTGGATTATCATCTGCCCGCCGGCAACGGTCTTGACCTGCTGGAACAAATCAAACACCTCTCACCGCCGCAGCAGCCCGCCGTCATCATGCTTACGGGCAGCGGCAGCGCGGCGGTTGCCGTCGAGGCCATGAAACGCGGGGCCCGGGATTATTTGCAGAAAAATGAGGTGGACGTGCCTTCCCTCATGCGCGCCCTTCAAAGCGCCTTGTCGCAGAAACGGCTCGCGGAGCAGGTTGCCGCCTACAACGAGCAGATGAAGGCGGATCTGGAAATGGCCCACCGGCTTCAGGAATCCCTCCTGCCGCAAAGTTATCCGTGTTTCCCCCCCCACGTCCGCGCCCAAGGATTCGGCGTTGCAGTTTTGCCACCGCTATTTCTGGACCACGCAACTGGGCGGGGATTTTTTCAGCGTGCAGGGTTTGTCCGACACCGAGGCTGGTGTGCTCATTTGTGATGTGATGGGCCATGGCGTGCGGTCGGCACTGGTCACCGCCATGTTGCGCGCGATGGTGGGGGATCTGGAAATACACGCAGGCGATCCCGGAAAATTTCTGGCGGAGATGAACCACAAACTGGCGGTTCTGCTGAAGCAGGTCGAAGAGCCTCTTTACGCCACGGCGTTCTACCTGGTGGCTGATGTGGCAGCGGGAAAAATGCGCTACGCCAAGGCAGGTCATCCAGCGCCGCTGCATTTGCGGCGGCAAGCGGGCGTGGTAGAACCGCTGCCGTTTCCCGGCCACGCCGGCGCGGCT
>JAJXXI010000569.1 GCA_021781185.1 bacterium | reverse complement strand
TTACGGCCTGACCGTGCCGGCGGGCCAATCGGTGACCGTGCGATTGCGGCTTGCGAAATCGGATGCGCCGTCGGTCATCAGGCCGTGGGAGGACTTCGATGCCATCTTCAGCCAGCGAGGCAGCGAGGCGGATGAGTTTTACGCCGGGCTGCAACAGACGATGAGCGATGCCGACGCCAGACTGGTGCAGCGACAGGCGTTCGCCGGGATGATCTGGAGCAAACTGTTTTTCCACTACGACGTGCCGCTCTGGTTGCAGGGCGATCCGACCCAACCGCCGCCGCCGCCAGAACGCAAACACGGACGGAATTCGGGGTGGAAACATCTGAACAATGCCGAGGTGATTTCGCTGCCAGACAAATGGGAGTATCCCTGGTTTGCCGCCTGGGACTGGGCGTTTCAATGCGTGGCGCTGGCGGAGATTGACCCCGAGTTTGCCAAGGGCCAGCTCGTGCTGCTGATGCGCGAATGGTATATGCACCCGAACGGCCAGTTGCCCGCCTACGAATGGGCGTTCGGCGACGTGAACCCGCCGGTTCAGGCGTGGTCCGCATTTCGCGTTTTTCAAATTGACCGTCGGCAGCGGCGGGAATCCAATCCGGCGGATGCCGGTGATCTGGAATTTCTGGAACGGGTGTTTCAAAAGCTGCTGCTGAATTTCACCTGGTGGGTCAACCGCAAGGACGTGCAGGGCCGCAACATTTTTCAGGGCGGTTTTCTCGGCCTGGACAACATCGGCGTGTTCGACCGCAGCCAGCCGCTGCCGACCGGCGGTTACCTCAGCCAGGCCGACGGCACAAGCTGGATGGCGATGTATTGCCTCAACCTGCTGCGCATCGCACTCGAACTGGCGCAGCACGATCACGTCCATGAGGACATCGCCACGAAGTTTTTTGAGCATTTCCTGGCCATCGCCAGCGCCATCAATGGCACGGGCGAGGATTGCCTGGGGTTATGGGATGAACCGGACCAGTTTTACTACGACCACCTGAACCTGCCGGATGGCGAGAATGTGCCGATGAAAATCCAGTCCGTCGTCGGGTTGATTCCGTTGCTGGCCGTCGAAGTGCTGAATCCAGACGTGATGGCGAAACTGCCGGGCTTTACCGCGCGGATGGAATGGTATCTGAAACATCGCCCGCAACTGGCCGGTCTCATTTCTGACTGGAATGTTTGTGGAACAGGCGATCGCAAGCTGCTTTCGCTGCTGCGGGGCCATCGCATGAAAGCGCTGCTGAAACGGATGCTGGATGAAACCCAGTTTCTTTCCGGCCAGGGCGTGCGCTCACTTTCAAAATTCCACGAGCAGCAGCCATTTCGTTACGAGACCGGCGGCCGGGCTTATGAAGTGGCCTACTGGCCGGCGGAATCGGAGAGCGGTTTGTTCGGCGGCAACTCCAACTGGCGCGGGCCGGTCTGGATGCCGATCAACTATCTGCTCATCGAGTCGTTGCAAAAATTCCATCATTACTACGGCGACGATTTCAAAGTCGAGTGTCCCACTGGCTCGGGGAAATTCATCAATCTCAACGAGGTCGCCGGAGAACTGACGCGCCGGCTCGCCCGGCTGTTTTTGAAAGGCGACGACGGCCAGCGGCCGGTCTTGAAATATCATCCAAAGCTCGCGACCGACCCGCATTTCAAGGATTACGTTTTGTTCCACGAATATTTTCACGGCGACAGCGGGCGCGGCGTTGGCGCTTCGCATCAGACCGGCTGGACCGGCCTGATCGCCAAATTGCTCCGGCCGCGAACCCGGCCAGCGCCGACACCAAAGCCAAATCCATGAGCTCAAACCAATACGACGTCATCATCATCGGCAGCGGCGCGGGCGGCGGCACGCTGGCGCTCAAGCTCGCGCCGAGCGGCAAACGCATTCTCATCCTGGAACGCGGCGGGCATCTGCCGCGCGAAAAGCCGAACTGGGACGCCACGGAAGTTTTCGTCAAGAACCGCTACGTCTCGAAAGACATTTGGTATGACAAGGACGCCAGACCGTTTCAACCGGGCGTGCATTATTTTGTCGGCGGCGCGACCAAGATGTATGGCGCGGCGCTGTTCCGGCTGCGCAAAACGGATTTCACGGCGCATCGCACCGCTGACGGCATGACGCCGGACTGGCCGATTCGTTACGAAGATTTGGAGCCGTATTACTCGCAGGCGGAGCGGCTCTACAACGTCCACGGCCAGCGCGGCGACGACCCGACCGATCCGCCGGCCGGCGCGCCGTATCCGTTTCCACCCGTCAGCCACGAGCCGCGCATCCAGGAATTGGCCGGGAGTTTGAAGCGCGCCGGTTATCATCCGTCATTCGCGCCCACGGGGGTTCTGCTCAATGAAGCGGACGCGGCAAACAGCAAGTGTATCCGCTGCGACACCTGCGATGGTTTTCCCTGCCTTGTTCACGCGAAGGCTGACGCCGAAGTCATCGCGGTGCGGCCGGCGTTGCAATATCCCAATGTCACGCTGCTGACCCACGCTCACGTTCAGCAGCTCGAAACCAGCGCCAGCGGCCGCGAAGTCACCAGGGTCATCGTGGAGCGCAACGGCGAGCGCGAGGAATACAGCGGCGGCATCGTGGTCGTTTCGTGCGGCGCGTCCAACTCGGCAAGACTGCTGCTGATGTCCGCCAATACTCAACATCCACGAGGTCTGGCGAATGGCTCGGACATGGTTGGCCGGAATTACATGTTCCACAACGCCATCGCGCTCGTTGCGTTGTCCAGACGCGAGAATCCGACCGTGTTCCAAAAAACGCTCACGGTGAATGATTTCTATCTGCGCGCGCCGGACTACGAATTTCCGCTGGGCAACATCCAGATGCTCGGCAAATCCAAGGGGCCGATGTTTCACGACGACGCGCCGAAATTCGCGCCGGGCTTCACGCTCGACGAGATGGCGAAACATTCCGTGGATTTCTGGCTCACCGGCGAAGACCTGCCGCTGCCCCAGAATCGGGTCACACTGATGAATGCCCAAGGAGAAATCCGGTTGCACTATGAGTTCACCAACCTCGAACCGCTTAACCGGCTGCGGCAAAAATTGCAATCCATGCTGGAACATCTGGAACTGCATCCGCATCTGATTCCGAACAATGTTTATCTCGGTAAACACATTCCCATCGCGGGCGTCGGCCATCAATCCGGCACCTGCCGTTTTGGCGCCGATCCGAAAACTTCCGTGCTCGACGTGAACTGCAAAGCACATGAACTGGACAACCTTTACGTCGTGGACACAAGTTTCTTTCCCAGCATCGGCGCGGTGAATCCGTCTTTGACCGCCATCGCCAATGCACTGCGTGTCGGTGATCATTTGCTCCAGCGCCTCCAATAAAATGGCCCAACGCAGCGAAATCGTGACCGTGTATGCCGCCGGCGTGGTGCAGGGCATTGGGCTGGTCACGTTCCCGGCGGCGAGCGCGGTGTTCACCAGTCCTGCGGCCTACGGTCTTTCGAGCACGGAATACGGCGGCATGTTTTTGCCACAGGCGATCCTCGCCATCGTGGCCTCGCTTGCGGGCGCGGGCTTGCGAATCCGCCTCGGCACGAAGCGCATTTATCTGCTGGGCTTGTTCGCCAATCTGCTGGCGATGGCCTTGCTGGTGGTGAGCCGGTTCGCGACGGCGGATCATTCCCTGGCTTACGGCGTTTTGCTGGCGGCGACCAGTTGCATGGGCATCGGATTTGGCCTGACGGTGCCGGCGCTCAACACGTTTGCCGCCGCTTTTTTCCCTCAGAAGGTGGCTAAGGCCGTGCTGGCGCTTAACGCGCTTTTGGGTTTAGGCACGGCGCTGGCACCGGTCTTCGTCGCGATATTTGTCGGCTTCGGCATTTGGTGGGGGTTGCCGGTGCTGGTTGGCGGGTTGGTTCTGGCCCTGCTGCTGTTCAGTTTCAGCCAACCTTTGAACGAAGGAGGACCGACCGCCGTCCAACAGCGGAAGGTTCAATTTCCGGCGCGGTTCTGGGTTTTCGCAGTGTTCGCGCTGCTTTATGGCGTGTGCGAAACGATGAACGGCAACTGGGCTTCACTATACATGACGAAACATTTTGACGCGAACGCGTCGGTGGCGGCGCTGGCGCTGACGATTTTCTGGGCCACGGTGACCGGCGGGCGCATCCTGTTCGCCGCGCTGGAAAAATGGTTTCCCGAAAGGCTGGTTGCCCGCGTTTTGCCGCTCGCCGTAATGGCGGCCTTCGTCGGCAGTGCGATGGTGCCGAAAACCAATCCGCTGCTTGGCCTGCTCACTTTTGGTCTGGCCGGCCTCGGTTGTTCTG
>JAJXXI010000198.1 GCA_021781185.1 bacterium | reverse complement strand
TAGCTGCCGCAAGCATCGTCATTCTGGCCGGAGTGATGTATCGAAGCCACACGATTGCCATTTTAAACCAAAGGAACAACAGCTATAACACATGCAACATCGCGGCGGAAGCAGCGGTGGAAAAGGCTTTTGCCCGCCTCGCCTACGACTTTCAGGCGAATGGACTGATGTCGGCCAGCAACAACTTGAGCCTGTATCGCACTAATATTCCCACGGCGGCGGAAGATCCATCCTGGTCGCAATTTGTGTTCTCAGACGGACAGGGCAATGTGGGTAAAACCTACGTCAATTACGCCTATTCATACACCGGGCCCCTGCCCTCCGCCTATTCCGGATTGAACACGGCCAACGCTCCGGTTTACCGCATTGTGTCCAATGTGCAATTGAGCAATTCCCTTTACACGGTCACGGGCACGGCCCAGGAAGATGTCCTGCTGGCCTTGGTGCCATTAAACACTTGGGCAATTTTTTATAATGGACTTCTTGAGTTCACCCAATGCGCCACCATGCAGGTCAACGGCCCGGTGATGGCCAACGGTTCCATCTATGTTGGCACCACCGCCGGGCTGACCTTCAACAGCGGGGTCAGCACCAGCGGCACCCTGACCGCACCCTTGGTGGATGGTTTAGGTAACTTATGGACCCCGTCAAAAGCGAGCACTTGGGGAACCACCTTCAAAGCCAGCCCCGGTTACAGCACCAATAACGCGAGTGTCACGGTTTCACTGAACATGACCAACTCTCATTTTATGATAGATGTGCCGCCGAGCACTGAATCCCCGACTTCCGAGACGGGGCAGCAGCGTCTTTACAACGAGGCCCAAATGGTGCTGATGGTCACCAATTCGACCACGGGGACAAACCCCACCGTGACCTTGTCCATTCGAAACAGCATTAACGGCCAGGTGCCCGGCAATGATCCAACCCCCACGGTTTTAAGTTACACCAACCTGACTGCCGCCGCCTTGAACACCAACCTGCCCTTCCTGAGCCTTACCAATATTTCTTACGATCAACGGGAAACCGACACAAACATTTTCACCCAGATAGACATCAGCAAGCTGGGAACTTGGATGGCCACCAACACGAGTATCCAAGGCAAGCTGCCGGCATCGGCGGGACTTTATCCGACAATTTTGTATGTGGCCGATCGTCGTCCGATCACCAGCACCAAATTGAGTTCGGTGCGGCTCATAAACGGTGCCAAACTGCCCTCCAACGGCGGCTTGGGCTTTACTGTGGCGACCATGAACCCGCTCTATGTGCAGGGTGACTATAATGTCCAGACCAGCGCCGGCAAGTCTACCGGCACGGCTAACACTTATGAAGTTCCGGCCGCGTTGATGTCGGATGCGCTCACCATTCTTTCGGCGAACTGGAACGACAGCCAGGGGTTTTCCGCCTACTCGTCTTCATCCAGTGCATTTAAAGCCACCACCACCACCATCAATGCCGCCATCGTCACCGGCACGGTGCCTTCCACCGGCACCTCCAGCACGACCTTCAGCGGTGGCGTTCATAACCTGACCCGCCTGCTGGAAAACTGGAGCAGCGCAAATCTATACCTGAACACGTCCATCCTGCGGCTGTGGAATAGCACCATCGCCACCAATCAGTTTAGAAATCCGGCCGGATTCAGCCCCGCGCCGACGAATCCCTATTACAACCCACCCACACGTTATTTCAGCTACGACCATAATTTTCTCAATCCGGCCTTCGCTCCGCCCGGAATCCCCACCGCCCTAGTCCCGATCCGGTTCTCTTGGGCCGTTCCACCGCCCGGGGTCACCACTTACAATCCAGTTCACAACTGATCTTGTTTGTATTCACTTGACATATGAGCAGGATTTTGGGACTCCAAACTTGGAAACTCCCCTAGGCCAAATGATTGCCTGGAAACACTCCGCCCAAACCTTGAAAACGCAGGCTGCTTGGCTTGGCAACTGCTATATCTGCGCGGCGGGCGGAAATGCCGCTTGCTAACAGAGAAGAAAGAACACTATACACATGGGTTTGCAATTGCCATTTTTACACACGGTGTCCAAAAAAAAGCGCAATCAGGTTATTTGCGTGGATTTGGGCAGCAGAACCACCAAAGCGGTCTTGCTGGAGCGGCGCGGCGAGATTTTTGCCCTAACCCGTTACGCCTTGTTGGATGCGCCCATTTGCGAGAGGAAATTATCCCTTGAGCAGATGGCAGATCATCTGCATGCCGTGGCCGAGGCGCTGGGCAATTCCACAAAGTATATTTCCGTGGCGGTGGGTTTGGGGGATGCCATTGTGCGCCAGGTGGAGCTGCCGCAGATTCCGCTGGAGGAAATGCGCACTATTCTGAAGGTAAACCATAAAAATTATTTACAGCAGGACCTGCCGAATCATGTCTTTGATTGTTACATCATTCCGCCGCGTGTCTCATTAGCCAACGCGAAAAGCCCGGAGGCGGCAAGGAATGCCACTTCCATGCCAAAATTCAAGGTGCTGGTCGCCGCCGCCAAAAAGCAGTTCGTTGATGATCTGGTCCAGGCCGCCAGCTCCGTCGGCCTGATTGCAGATGCCATGGTGCCCGCCTTGGTGGGACCGATCAACGCCTTTGAAAGTTCGCTGCCGGAAGTTTACGCGAAGGAAACGGTCGCCCTGGTGGATATCGGTTTCAAAAGCACTTCGGTTTGCGTGCTGGACCGGGGCGAGTTGTCCACCAATCGCGTGGTCAACATTGGAGGTGATCAGTTGACGGTCGGCCTGGCCGAGGCAATGAACATCAGCTATGCCGAGGCGGAGGGGATCAAAATCGGCATGGCACCCGAGGTGGAAGCCAGCTTGCAGATGAATGTCTTGCCCTTGGGCCGGGAACTCCGGGCATCTCTGGACTTCTTCGAACATCAAAATGACCGGCCGGTTTCCCAGGTTTATGTGAGCGGCGCGTCAGCACGTTCGGAAATGATCATGCAAATACTGAGTTCAGAATTGATGGTGGAATGCAAGACGTGGAATTCCTCAATCTCCTTGCAACTGGCCTTGTCGGGCCAGCAGGCGGTGGAAATTGATCATATTGGATCACAATTAACGGTGGCGATCGGCACTGCGCTTGCTTCCTACTAAAAAACGAATATGCCCATTCGAATCAATCTTTTGACGGAAGCCATCGCCGAGGAAAACCTGCGGCGGCGCGATCCGGTAAAGCGGGCCATCTATCTTGGCGGTTTTCTGATTGTGCTTTCACTGGTGTGGTTGAGCTCCTCATGGCTCAAATACAAGATGACTCAAAACACGTTTGACCGCGTGGAGGGTGAAATCCAGATGCATACCAATGCCTACGCCCAGGTGCAGGCGAATTTGAAGGTGATCGGCGAGGACAAGCGACGCCTGGCCGCCTTGGCAGAATTGAGCAAAAGCCGTCTCTTGAATGGCGACCTGCTCAATGCGTTGCAAAAGATTTACGTGAAGAACGTCCAGTTGGTGCGGGTGAGACTTGACCAGAGCTACGTTCAGCATGCCGGTGTGCCCGCCAAGTCGAATGGCGAGGGATCTACACCAGCACGGCCGGGAACGTCCACCCAAAAGACACTGCTCACCCTGGACGCAAAGGACTACAGTGCCAACCCGGGCGACATGGTGAACCATTACAAGGACGCCTTGGTTTCATCCCCCTACTTTTCATCAATCTTGGACACCAACAGCGGCATCAGACTCGCAAACCTGTCGCCCTCACAATCAAGCGGCGACGGCAAATCCTTTGTGCTGTTTACGCTGGAATGCAAATTTTCCGATATTACCCGATGAAACGCCTACCTCCAGAAAAACGCAACAAGCTGATCGCCGTGGTCCTTGGCACGCTGGCGGTGATCGGACTGATCTATTTCTTTCTGATCGGACCTCAGAACACGGAGAACGAGAAATTGGAAAACAAAATCGTTTCCGAACAAGATCGGTTGTCCAAGATTGAAAGCACCATCAAAACGGCGGAAGCCACGGCACAAACGGCGGCGACCAATACTTTACTGCTGGGCGAGGCGGAGAAAGATGTGGCCTCTGGCGACCTCTATGCCTGGACCTACGACACCCTTCGCAAGTTTAAGACTGATTATCGCCTGGACATCCCCAACATCGGCCAGCCGGTCCAGTCCGACGTGGATTTGCTTCCAGATTTTCCCTACAAGCAGATCAAGTTCACCATCACTGGCACCGGTTATTACCACGACATCGGGAAATTCATCTCTGATCTCGAAAACAAGTTCCCGCATGTGCGGGTTGAAAATCTGATGCTTGATTCGAGCGGTGCAAC
>JAJXXI010000092.1 GCA_021781185.1 bacterium | reverse complement strand
GGGTTTTCATGATTTTGAACTAAATCGGGTGGAACATTCCCAGACTATCATGGGATTTTTATCTGTCAGTCGTGATTCATTGCAAACGTGTTTGAAAAAAGGGCACCGATGGACTGGTCCTTATTAAATCTTTCCGGGCTGCCTGTGTCCGGATTATGGGGAAACCAGCCGCAGAAAGACCGCGCCATTTGTGGGCGACAGGGGGAGATTCATTTGAACCACGTTTGTTGAATTGGCCACCGTTGTCCAATTGGTTCCCAATCCGCTGCTCAAAGTGTTCGTCTGGATTTCCAGCCGCCAGCCAAGGTGATCCGTCGGCCAGGTCAACTGAAGTTGGCTGCCACTCAGTTGTGAAACCAGCATGGGCGGCGTCAGCGAGACCTGCATTCCCGGCACGGTCAGCCTGGCGTTGACGGAGATTTGGCTGATGTCCATTGTCGTGGCCTGACCGGCGGTTTCGCGCCAGCCCACGGCGAGTGCATCAAAGCTGTTGGTCAAATAGGTGCTGCCGGAGGCGATGCCGCCGAACTGTGAGAGCAGCGGAGCGTTGGTGCTTGTGCCGGAATACAGCGAATTGGTAATGGCCAGCTCATTGGTGGCGCTCAGCGTGATCGTCAGCACTTCCGTGTAGGGATTTCCCGCCGTGAGCGTGACGGATGGCACCGACGAGGCGCTTCCCACGGTGACTGGCGGATTATTGGTAAAGCTCGAACTGTTGCTGCCGCTGGTGACCAGATCCTGATCATTGTTGTAAAGCGCACCCGTGACCTGCGCCGGCCGGGTCATGATTTGTGAGTTTGCGCCAGTGAACGCCAACTGCCCCACATAGCCCATCCACGTTTGCGCATTGCCGTTGGCATTGGCGGAAGAGCTGGTCGTGGCCGTGCCATTCAAGCCGCCGGGAACCGGAAAGTTTTGTCCGCTCTGATACAGCCCAAATCCCAGCGCGCTGGACGCCGTCAACAGCCCGGAAGTGTTCGTGAACGTGATGACGAGCGACAGACTGTCGCCCACCGTGTTCAGCGTCACCGGATTTCCAAACCGCGCCTGGGCTTCGATGCTGCCGCTGGTGGTGGCGCCGATGCCGAATTGCAAATGTCCGGCGCTGAGCACGGGTGCCGGGTTCCAGCCTTTGGAAGAAATGATTTCATAGCTCGTGCCGGCCGGCGATGGTGCGGTGGGCGAGGTTGAATTCAATGTGCTGCCGGTGAAAGTGTCGTTGAAAAGATTTGTGGTCACGACCAGGAACGACGGGGTCTGCGGGGTGGCGTTCACCTCGGCGGAATTTGGGCTTTGGCCGGCGGCGTTGAGTGCGGAGACGACATAATAATACGTCGTGCCCCCGGTCACCTGCGTGTCGGCATAATTCGTGACGGTGACGGTGGCGTTGGTGGTGTAACTGCCGCCGCCGGTGATGGAGCGTTGAACATTATAACTGGTGGCCGTGGCGGATGGTGACCAGTTCAGGAGCACCATTCCGTTGGTCGCCACCGCCATCAGATTGGTGGGGGCTGATGGTGGCACCAGCGAAGCGGAAACCGCAGTCAGATTCACCTGGCCCGCCGTGCTGGTGTCGAACGTGCAGTTGTAGCCGGCCGGGACCGTTTCCAATACCGGAAGGGAGCCCGTCAGGGTGCCGGTATAAGTATAGAGCTTGTAGGTGCCGGTGGTAAAGCCGGCCCCGGCGGAAATCCTGTTCGTTCCGCCCAGTGTCAGGTCGCCCGCCACGGCCAGCCTGGTCGCGTTGGTGCCCAGGGTGAAGTTGACCACGGTTGCCGGGAACAGGGTCAGGTTGTTGCTGACGGTGAAGGTGCTCGCGGAAAGCGTCAGCGGCCCGTTGTCAAAGGCGTTGGTGTTTTTCAAGGAGCCCTCGGCATTGTCGAACGCCAGCGAGTTGCCGTAACCGTTCGTCGTCAGTCCATCGAACGTGAACAGCGTGTTGGTCGGGGCGCTGTTGGTAATGATGGCCTGGGCGTTGAACAAGGCAAAGGTGTTGGAGGTCGTGGAGACTTTCAAATTACAGTCAATGAACTGCGCGCCGCTCACGTTGTAGAGGCAGAAATTGCGGTTGCCGGTAATATTGACGCGGTTGAACACGATGTTGGTCGCCGGCAATTCGGTCCGCGCCCAGATTATGCCAATCGGATAACCGTTGATGGCCGTGGCGTTGATGTTGCTGAAGGTGATGTTGCGATAAACGGGGGTGGTGCTGACGACGGCCGCCACGGCCTGGGTGGCGGCATAATAGGGGGAGATGCTGCTCGGCGTGCCGACCTCGTTGTAATATCCGTAAACCTGAATGGGGAAATGCACGTTGGTCATGCCGATGTTGTAATAGGAAATGTTTTGCACCAGTCCGCTGCGGTCATTGTCTGACTTGATGCGGATGCCATTATCCGTGCCGTTGAAGGTGCAGTTGATGACCATGATGTTGGAAACACCCTGGGTGTAACTGCCGATGGAAACCCCGTGCCCGTTGCCGTAGGTATTATTGGTAATCAGAACGTCGGAGGTGCCGCCGCCGCAGGTGAAATCATCGTCACCCACGCTGATGTCGCAGTTCTGAACGAGAACGTTCGTGCCGCTGACATCACAGGCGTCGGTGTTGTGTCCGGGCGTCAGGGGATCGCTGGAGGAAGGGGCGCGAATGGTCACGCCTTGAACCGTGCAGTTCCCCTTGCTGCTGCTGATCGAAATGTGGAACATCGGCGAATTGGAGAGTGTCACGTTCTGGATCATCTGGTATTTGCAGCCGGAAAGCCGGATCATGATTGGGCGGCTGTTGGTTTTGTAACCCGGCCACCATGGTGCTCCCTGGCCATCAATCGCGCCGAAACCGCTGATCTCAATGTTGGTCACGCTCGATCCGGAAATGAAATTGGCTGGATTGGTGCTCCCTCCCGGATACTGGTCATACGGCAGCATCCGTAAAATCGCACCGGCATCAATTTGCAGGTTCACATTGTTTTTCAGCGAGATTGGCCCGCACAAATATGCGTTGGTGCCGACTGGAATTTCCACGGTGCCGCCGGTCAAACCGTTCACTTTTCCACCCGTCGCCGCCGTGTTGATCGCGTCCTGGATCGCCGTCGTGTTATCCGTCACATTGTCCCCGACCGCGCTGGTGACAACCACTACGTTGTTGGTATTGATGCTCAATGTCCATGGAACCACCGCCAGTGCAGGCGTGGCATAAACAAGGATTGTCAGCGCCGGCAATAAAAACAAAATGGCCCGGTTATGAAATTTCATGTTGGGTGAAGGAATAATTTGACCGGTAATGCAGTTATTTGGCCGGGGCCAGCGTGCAATCCACCAGCTTTACATCGGCGTCCTGCACGACATCCGGCTTTTGGATGTCTTTGAAGGTGGAATTGTAAATCCGCACGTCACTGATGGTCGCGCCGGGAAAGCCGCGCACGTTTAGCACGCGCGGCGTGTGGGCCACCGTGATGTGATCCATGATCACGTTTCTGGCGACCGGCATGAATTCACCCCTGGCACCTTCCTCGTAAAGAAAATCAATTTGCAGCACCGAGTCCTTCACCAGCCCGACGTTCACGTTGCGCATGAAAATGTTTTGCACCACGCCGCCGCGCATGGCATTGGACTTGATCCGCAGAGCACAGGCCAGATTGGGGCTGCTCATCTCGCAGTTTTCGGTGAAGACGTTGCTGCAACTGCCGGAAATCTCGCTGCCAATCGCCACGCCCGCATGGCCGTCGCGCATCGTGCAGTCGCGGACAATGATGTTTTGCGAGGGCACGCCAATGCGGCGGCCATCGTTGTTCCGGCCTGACTTGATGGCGATGCAGTCGTCTCCCGTGTCGAACGTGCATTTTTCAATCAGCACATCGTTGCAGCTTTCCGGGTCGCAGCCGTCGTTGTTTGCGCCGTGGGAATAAATGTCCACGCCCCGCACGGTGACGTTGGTGCAGAGCAGGGGATGCAACTCCCACATGGGCGAGCGGCGGATGTGGACGCCTTCAATGAGGATGTTTTGGCACCGGTTGAATTCGACGAAATCCGGGCGCAGATAATCCCCCTCGCCAAAGCGGCGCTGATCCACGGGCACATTGTCATTGTTCATCTTGTCGAGCCGGGCGCGCGCGGCCTTTTGCGTTCCCGCTGCCGGACCTTTCCGCCCTTTCCAAGCCAGCCAGTTGGATTCGTCCGCCTGTCCGTCGAGCGTGCCCTCACCGGTCACGGCGATGTTGGAAACATCAACGGCGTGAATCAGCGGTGAATAGTTGTAGCACTCGATGCCTTCGAACCGTGTGAACACCGCCGGGA
>JAJXXI010000500.1 GCA_021781185.1 bacterium | reverse complement strand
GCGCTGATCCACGGGCACATTGTCATTGTTCATCTTGTCGAGCCGGGCGCGCGCGGCCCTTTGCGTTCCCGCTGCCGGACCTTTCCGCCCTTTCCAAGCCAGCCAGTTGGATTCGTCCGCCTGTCCGTCGAGCGTGCCCTCACCGGTCACGGCGATGTTGGAAACATCAACGGCATGAATCAGCGGTGAATAGTTGTAGCACTCGATGCCTTCAAAACGTGTAAACACCGCCGGCAGGTAGGCTTTGGGATCGGTGCTGAACTTCAACACGGCGTTGGTGTCGAGGTGCAGATCCACGTTGTTTTTCAGTTCAATCGCTCCGGTGCAAAATTCCCCGGCGGGAATCACCACGTGGCCGCCGCCTGCCATCTGGCAGACGTTAATTGCCCGGGCAATCGCCTTCGTGCAGTCCGTTTTTCCGTCGGCCACCGCGCCAAAATTCGTGATCACAAAATGGCGGTCAGGAAAAGTCGGCGCGACAATCCGGTGCAGAATTTGGGGCATCAGACTCCAATCCGTCTGTTCGGCATGGAGGTTAAATGCCATCAGGCAGGCCGCCACAGTGGTCAGGATATTCTTCATAAGCATTTCATCAGTTAATCATTTGCAAAATTTTGCCAGCCTGTCTAGGGCCCGGTTTGAATCCGGTAAAACCGCCGGGGGAAATTGCCGGCCACCGGATCACTCCAGATAAACGGCGGGGTTGGGGCGTGATTCGTAAACACGCTGGTCCAGTCCGCCAGATTTGTGGACGCCTGCACTATATAATCCGGTCCGGAATCTCCGTTCACCGTCAGGTTAAAAACGCAATTGTTGAAAAAGAGATTCGACAGTTGCGGCCGGCCGCTGGCGGGTGGCGACACCGTCAGGAACGCATTGGTGCTGGTGACCGAGCCGGCAGAATTGGCCACCACCACAGAATAAGCGCCCCCATTGGTGGTTTGCAGGTTTGTCAGGGTCAGCACCGCGTTCGTGGCGTCCGGCAACGGCGTGTTTGTGTTGAAATACCATTGATAATTCAGGCTCGCGCTGCCACCGGCCACGACGGTGAACGCGGCGGTCTGGCCGCTGCGGACACTGGCATTTTGCGGCTGGGCCACGACGAAGGGGGCGGTGGCGGGGTAGGTCGTCATCAGCCAGTTGGTTTTGGGCCAGGTCAGCACGCCGGCACCGGCACCCGCCGTGGGGCTGGTGACAATGGCCCGGAGCTGCGCCGGATCATCCGGCGTGTAAGTGTAGGGCAACTGACCGCCCGGTGCGCCGGAACCGGGGTTCCAAGAGAAGGGAATGATCGGAGCCTGGAACGGACCCATCGGACTGCCGGGGTCGGTGCTGTTGCCGCGCACAACCGTGCTGCCCATCTGATAAATCGTGTCCAATCCAAATATTTTTCCGGTGTAAGCCGGGTTGGATGGGTCGGTTTGATTGTTGCGCAGCGGGTAGAGGCAATCAATATAAACGGATTTTTCCACCAGAACGGCACCGCCCTCGGTGGAAATGCTGCCGTTGAGGGGCGGGTTGAAACTGTAAGTGTTTTGCAGGGTATTGGAACTGGCCGGGCTCATGGCGGCTTGAATGGCGTCCCGCAGACGTTTGGCGGCCAGCGCACCGGTGTCGTCCACGTAAATGTTGAAGTCATGCACGTTGCCGGCGCGCAGCCGTGGCACGGCACGATCCCAGCAGTTTTGCATCCACAGGTGGTGGTAGGTGGCCGACAAGTTCGCGTTGTTCGGGTCCTGATCGTTCGAGCCCATCAGATGGGTTTTGTCGTGGCCTTGAATGATGGCGACAATGTTGGTGGTGCTGAACCCGTTGTTGCGTAGAAAATTGTAAAACGGGTGGGCTGTGCGGTTTGTTTCGAGCGCGTTGATCTGCTGCCAAACGAAGCTGTTGGGGTTGGTGGCGCCGTCGTCGCCGGTGTATTTGCACCAGGACAGGGTAACATTCGTGCTGCCGGCTTTCAGGTCCACAATGCCGTCATAGGCCTTGGTGAAGGTGCAGTGGTCAATCCAGATGTCATTGACCGCGCCGCCATTGGCCAGATCAATGAAATCCCAGTCGTTCTTGTCGTATTGCCCCTTGCTGGCCTCGTCCCATTCCCACATTTCATCAAATTTCAAGTTGCGGATGATGATGTTCGAGGTGCTTTTGATGTTAAACATGCAGTGCCGGATGGTTGCGCCATTGGCCGAGAAGATGGTCAGCCCGCCGTTTTTATACTTGATGTCTAGCTTGCTCACGCCGGTCACGAGCAGTCGCGGGTGCAGTTGCGGCGTGGCGGCAGCGGTGAACGGCGTGCTGGCAAGGTTCTGAACCTCGGAACCAATTTCGTTCCAGCCCAGATCAAGGTCGTTCATGATCTCGATCACCTTGATGCTTCCGGTCTTGTTGAAGGCGATCACCGCCTCGGCCAACTGCAACGCATTGGTCACTTTCGCATAAGCCGGATCCGTGTCAGGGATGACACCGCCGCCGGTCGTGGCCCGGCCAAACCCGACCAGATTGTAAGCACTGTCAACCACCGGGATCGAGGGCGTCACGGTCAGCAGCGCCGCACTGCTGACCACTCCGCCGACGCCGTTCGAGGCGGTGAGTGTGTAACTGCCCGCATCGGTGGTCTGCACGTTTGTCAATGTCAGCGTGGACGCAGTCGCTCCCGTAACCGGTGCGCCATTTTTATTCCATTGATAACTGATCGTGCCGGTGCCGACCACCACCGCATGAAAAATGGCCGTGCCGCCGGTCAACACAACCTGCGAAACCGGCTGTGAGGTGAAGGATGGAGCCACGGGATTCGTGTTGACGGTAAGCACCGCGTCGGCACTGGCGACGGAAGTGACGAGATTGCTCACCATCACGGAGTAAACCCCCGCATCGCCCGGCTGGACGTTGACCAACGTCAGCATGGAGCTCGTCTCATTGGTCAGCACGATGTTGGTGTTGAAATACCACTGGTAGCTGATTGGCTGGCTGCCCCCCGCCGTCACGGAGAAGACAGCGTTGTCTCCGGGATGAGCAGTCAGGCTTTGCGGCTGGCTGACAATCGTTGGAGCCGTCGGGACAGACACCTCAAACTGGGCGTTATAACTGAGCGCGGATCCATACGCGTTGCTGACCACGACCGAATATCCGCCAGTGTCAGATAATTGCGCGTTGGTGACGGTGAACGAAGGTCCGGTGGCATTTGTCAGCACCGTGTCATTGTTGTAATACCATTGGTAACTCAACGGCGCAGTGCCGCTGGCAATGACGTTGAACGTGGCGTTCTGGGTCTGAAAAACCGATTGATCCAGCGGCTGGGTGACGATTGACGGAGCCGTTCCGGAAGAGATCAACTCGACTCTGACTTCGTTAAAAACCAGGTTGGTTGTCGTGGAACCCGAGCCGGAAGGGCGCAGGGCAATGCCGTCAAAATTGAATGTGGAGGCCACACTGTCGGTCACCGAGGTCGAGAGCAGTGCGCCATTGGCCAGGTTCTGCCAAGTCACGGCCAGCACGAGCGAAGTGGCGTCGGTGCGTTGCGCGGAAAATTGGAGCACATATTGACCGCCGCTGGTGAAACCGGGGAAGCTATTGGTGCTACCCGGCCCGCTGGCCAGTGACGTCCAATCACCGCTCGTGCCGAGCAGGGAACTGTCGGCCGGAGTGGTCCGTTTTGAAATGCTCGTGGGCACCGCGCTGCTGAAAACGACCCCCATGTTTTGGAACAGGGCATAACCCTGAACGCCCGCCCCTTGGGAACCGGTGCCGAAGCCGTCTGCCGTGACCCATTTGGGTGAGAGCGTCGAATCGGCAAAATCAAAGAGGCCCAGCCGGAAACCTTGAGCGGTGTTGAGCGGGGCGACATTGTTCAGCGTGAAGGTGATTGAGGCGGTCAGCGTGTCGCCGATCTCCAACTGCACCGGACTTGCTGAATTGGTTCCAAAATAGGTGATGCCCATGAACGAGCCGCTTGGCAGCGCAATGGCCATGCTGCCGGGAGTTGTCGTGACTGCCGACGCGCTGGAAACAAACCAAGCCGTATCCGTGGGCAGGTTTTGATTGACGCGAATGCCATCCGCGAACGTGTCGTCCAGCAGCACCGCCGCCTGGACTGGTGCGAGTGCGGCAAATGTCAGAATAGCGGCAAATAGCGCCTGTCGCCTGTTTTTAACAGGCCGGCCAGCCCTGAGTTGGAAAAAATTGACTGCAATGGGCATCGTGAGATGATTGCCTAATTATACAGGTCCGTCAGTCCTTTGATTCTGCAAATCACCTTGAAATTTACGCACCCACCCAGTGCCGCTTGGAAGGC
>JAJXXI010000221.1 GCA_021781185.1 bacterium | reverse complement strand
TGATGGCGCGCGAGGAAAAATTCCAGCAGCGCCCTGCTGACGGCGATGTTCAAGTTGAACGTGCGGTCCACAAATTTGAACTGCTTCAGACCGCGATCCATCAGCCGCTGCATCGCCGCGAGAAACCGATCCAGCGGCACCTGCCGCACCGGGATGTCCAGCGACGACAGGCAAAACTCGCAGGTGAACGGACAGCCGCGCGAGGCCTCCACATACACGATGCGATGGGCAATGTCCGCCTCCGTGTAAAAATCGTAAGGCAGGGCGACGCGCGCGAAATCTGGCAATTCGGCGGGGATGATTTTGGGGTAGGACATGTCACTCCGTGCGCGCCTTCCGGTTTCAATTGGAGCCTCGGCGGGCAGGGGACCGCCCGCCCTGTCATCAACCAACGCCCGGCACACCTCCGCAAATTTCAGATCCGCCTCGCCCGTGATGACGTGGTCCGCCAGCTCGACGATGGGCTGGCTTTCGGTTTCGTAGCTCACCTCCGGGCCGCCGAGGATGATTTTGATTTCCGGCCGGACGCGCTTGATCGTGGCAATGACCTGCTGGGATTCCTCCACGTTCCAGATATAAATTCCGAAGCCGATGATTTGGGGTTCGCGGGCCAGCAGCGCCTCGGCGATGTCGAGCGGGCGCAGGTTGATGTCAAACTCCGCGATCACGGCGCGCGGCTGGAGTTCGCCGAGGTTGGCGAAGAGATAGCGCAGCCCGAACGCGGCGTGGATGAACTTCGCGTTGAGCGTGGTGAGGACGATGTCCGGCATCGGGGTTACGGTAGCAGCCGCCGTTGCGAGAGCCAAAGCGGAAATCCACGAAAGCGCCAATCAGCATCGGCATGAGCCGCCACCAACCGTGATCATTCAGCCGGGAATTTTTTTTCGTGATTTGATTTCCGCTGGTTTAGGATTTAATCCCCGCGTGGCCATCTCGCACATACAATCGGTTGAGTCCCTCGACGCGCCGGAACTGGCGCTGTATCGAACTCTTCGTCGCGTGGAGGAACACGAACGGGCCGGCATGCTTGTGGCCGCCAATCACAAGGTGATCAAACGACTGCTGGCGAGCCGGTTTACGGTTGTCTCCGCCTTGCTCACGCCGGCGTGGCTGGAACGACTGGAACCGCAGTTGCGCGCGCGGACGGAAACCATCGGCGTTTATCTCGCCGATCCGCCGTTGCTGGAAACCATCACCGGTTACAAGCTGCACCAGGGCGCGCTGGCCGTCGCAAAAATTCCGCCGTTGCCGGACCTTGAAGCGTTGCTGGACAACTCGCCGCGTCCGCTGTTGCTCGCCGCCGTGGAAGGCATCGCCAGCGCGGAAAATCTCGGGGCGGTGGTGCGCTGCTGCGCGGCGTTCGGCGTGCATTTCCTGATTGTGGGCGAGACGTGTGGCAGTCCGTTTCAGCGCCGCGCGGTTTCCGGTTCCATGGGGACGATTTTTGAGCAGCCCTTGGTGCGGGCGGACAATCTGGTGGACACCCTGACGTCACTGCGCGCTCGCGGCGTGCATTGCCTGGCGGCGCATCCGCGTGCCGATGCGAAAAAACTGGCGGGCATGGATTTGCGGGGCGACTGCTGTCTGGTGTTTGGCGCGGAAGGCCCCGGCCTCACGCCCGCCGTGCTGGCCGCCTGTGACGACATGGTGGAAATCCCGATGCCGTCCCACATGAATTCCCTGAACGTGGCCGTCGCCACCGGCGTGTTCCTTTACGAAGCGACCCGACAGCGGGGATGATTTTTTGGGAGGGCATTTTCCCAGACTTGACGCGGCGCACTTTCGGTTTCATTGATTAGCCATATGCAACTCGACAAGCTGACCCAGAAATCGCAGGAGGCGTTGCAGGACGCACAACGCATCGCCCGGGAACATTCGCATCAAGAGATGGACGGCGAGCATCTGCTGCTCGCGCTGCTGGGTCAGCAAGAAAGCCTCGTGCCGGAACTGCTCCACCGCATTGGCGTGCCACCCGCCAAGCTCCAGCCGGATTTGGAAAAGGAAATCGCCCGACGCCACAAGGTTCAGGGCGGCGGCGATCCTTATGCCGGAAGCGATTTGCAAAAGGCGCTCGACGCCGCGCAGTCCGAGGCGAACAAGCTCAAGGACGATTACGTCAGCACCGAACATCTGCTGCTCGGCCTGCTGGACTCATCCAGCGTATCGCTCAAGAAAATCTTCTCTGCACACAATCTCAAGCGTGATGCCGTGCTCAAGGCGCTCGCCGAATTGCGCGGCAACCAGCGCGTGACTGACCAGCAGCCGGAGGCGAAATTTCAGGCGCTGGAAAAATACGGTCGCGACCTGACGGCGCTGGCCAGGCAGGGGAAGATTGACCCCGTCATCGGTCGTGATGAGGAAATCCGCCGCGTGATGCAGGTGCTCACGCGCCGCACGAAAAACAATCCGGTGCTCATCGGTGAGCCCGGCGTGGGCAAAACGGCCATTGCTGAAGGACTCGCTCGCCGTATCGTCAGCGGCGACGTTCCCGAATCGCTCAAGAACAAGCGGCTCGTGGCGATGGACCTCAGCGCGATGATCGCCGGCGCGAAGTATCGCGGCGAATTCGAGGACCGGCTGAAGGCGTTCCTCAAGGAGATCAGTTCCAGCGAGGGGAAGATCATTTTGTTCATTGACGAGTTGCACACGCTGGTCGGCGCGGGCGCGGCGGAAGGCGCGAGCGATGCGGCCAACATCATGAAGCCCCAGCTCGCGCGCGGCGAGTTGCGTTGCGTGGGCGCAACCACGCTGGATGAATACCGCAAATACATCGAGAAAGACCCGGCGCTGGAACGCCGGTTCCAGCCGGTGCAGGTGGCCGAGCCGAGCGTCGAGGCGACCATCGCGATTTTGCGCGGGCTGAAGGAGCGTTACGAAGTGCATCACGGCGTGCGCATCCAGGACGCGGCGCTCGTGGCGGCGGCGACCTTGTCGCATCGTTATATCACCGACCGGTTTCTGCCAGACAAGGCGATTGATCTTGTGGATGAAGCGGCGTCGCGCATCAAGATGGAGCTGGATTCCAAGCCGACCGAACTGGACCAGCTTGACCGGCAGATTTTGCAGTTTGAAATCGAACGCACGTCGCTGGCCAAGGAGCGGGACGCGGCAAGCAAGGAGCGGCTCAAGCTGATTGACAAGACCGTTGCTGACTTGAAGGACAAATCCAAAGCCCTCACCGCGCAGTGGCAAAATGAAAAAGCGGCGGTAAATGCCGTGAGCATCGTGCAGTCGCAGTTGGAGCAGGCGAAGATTGAACTGGAGAAAGTGCAACGCGCCGGCGATCTCACCAAGTCGGCGGAGATTCAATACGGCAGGATTCCCGATCTGGAAGCCAAGCTGGCCAAGCTGGAAAAGCAATCGGCGCAAGTCGCGCGCAACACGCTTCTCCGTCAGGAAGTCACCGATGAGGACATCGCCCGCGTTGTGGCGTCGTGGACGCAGATTCCCGTGTCGCGGATGCTCGAAGGCGAACGCGAGAAATTGCTCAAGATGGAGGAGCGTTTGCGCGAGCGCGTCATCGGCCAGGCGGAGGCCATCACCGCCGTGTCCAATGCCGTGCGCCGTTCGCGCAGCGGCTTGCAGGATCCAAACCGGCCCATCGGCTCGTTCATTTTCCTCGGGCCGACCGGTGTGGGCAAGACCGAGACCGCCCGTGCGCTCGCAGAATTTCTGTTCGACGACGAGCAGGCGATGGTGCGCATCGACATGAGCGAATACATGGAGAAACACACCGTCGCGCGGCTCATCGGCGCGCCGCCCGGCTACGTCGGCTATGAGGAGGGCGGGCAACTCAGCGAAGCCGTGCGCCGCAAACCATATTCCGTGATCCTGTTCGACGAGATCGAGAAGGCGCATCACGACGTGTTCAACGTGCTGCTGCAAGTGCTCGACGATGGCCGGCTCACGGATGGCCAGGGCCGCACGGTGGATTTCAAGAATACCATCGTCATCATGACCAGCAACCTCGGCTCGCCGATCATCCAGGAATATTTCATGGACGGCAAAACTGACAAGGCGTCGCATCAGGCGATGGAAGACAAGGTGCTGGCGGAATTGAAACGCCATTTCCGCCCGGAATTCCTGAACCGCGTGGACGACGTGATCATTTTCCAAAGCCTCGACGAAAGCGAGCTGGCGCGCATCGTGGACATCCAGCTTGGGCGATTGGAACAGCGCCTGGCGCAGCAGAATCTCACGCTCGACGTGGACGCCGCCGCGAAGAAACTGCTGGCCAGCGAAGGCTACGACCCGCAATTCGGCGCGCGTCCGCTCAAACGCGCGATCCAAGAACAC
>JAJXXI010000470.1 GCA_021781185.1 bacterium | reverse complement strand
ATGCTGGTGCGCATCAAAAAGGAAATCATCGCGTTCGGCGTCGGGGGCATTGACCCGGCCCGACGCACGTCGCCCAAGCTGGCGGCCAGGGAACTCAAGCAATGGCTCGACGAGGGGCGGCCGGTCACGCTGCTCGACACGCGTAATGATTACGAGGTGAAGCTTGGCACGTTCAAGAACGCGCTGCCGATCGGCGTGGATCATTTCCGCGATTTTCCGGACGCGGTGCGCAAGCTGCCGCCGCAGATGAAGGAGCAGCCCATCGTCATGTTTTGCACCGGTGGCATCCGGTGTGAAAAGGCCGGACCGTTCATGGAACGCGAAGGCTTCAAGAGTGTTTTCCAGCTCGATGGCGGCATTCTGAAATATTTCGAGGAATGCGGCGGCGCGCATTACGACGGGGAATGTTTCGTGTTCGACCAGCGCGTGGGGCTGGACCCAAGCTTGCAGGAAACGGATTCCGCGCAGTGTTTCCGCTGCCAAACGCCGTTGACCGAGGCGGAACAGAACGACGCGCGCCACGTCCAGGGCCGGTCGTGTCCGTATTGCTTCAAATCTCCCGCCGAGCAGATGACATTGACCATTGCGCAGCGGCACGAAGCCATTCAACGCGTCACCACGCCGCTGCCGGGGAGCGAGCCGCGCGAGAATTACAAATCCATCAATGTGCCCGAAGATTGCGACGGCACGGCGATGCTGGCAGCGCTGGTCCGGGTGGTCAAACACATGCCGGAATCGTATTGGGAGGACGAATGCGCGCGCGGGCTGGTGGTGGACCTGGAACGCCGGCCGGTGGCGGCCACGCAAATCGTCCGCGCGGGCGAGCGTTACCGGCATCTGTTTCCGAATGTGACCGAGCCGGCGGTGAACGGGCGCATTGAGATTTTGCACGAGGACGAGGCATTGATCGTGGTCAACAAGCCGGCACCGCTGCCGATGCACGCGGGCGGACGGTTTTACCGCAACACGCTCCGGCACATCCTCGGCCTCGTTTATCATCCGCAAAAGCCATATCCGGCCCACCGGCTCGACGCCAACACCACGGGCCTGGTGCTGGTCACGCGCACGCAACATTTCGCCGGACGACTGCAGCCGCAGTTCGCCCGCAGCACGGTGGAAAAGCTTTATCTTGTGCGCGTGCAGGGTCTGCCGACGGAGGACGCTTTTGTTTGCGATGCGCCCATCAGCGAGTCATCCGGCGAACTCGGCTCGCGCATGGTGGATATGGATTCCCGGCTGGATGCGCGCACGGAATTCCGCGTGCGGAAACGAAACGCCGACGGCACCACGCTGCTGGAAGCGCGGCCTTTGACCGGGCGGACAAATCAAATCCGGGTGCATCTCTGGCATCTCGGTTTTCCCGTTTGCGGCGATCCGGCGTATCTGCCCGGTGGGGAAATGGGCGACATGCAGACGCTGGATATTGCGGACCCGCCATTGTGTCTCCACGCGTGGCAGATCAAATTCCAGCATCCACTGACCCGGCAACCGGCACATTTCACCGCCCCGCCGCCGCTGTGGGCGGTGTAATTGAGTTGATTCCGTCGTCATCGTCCGCTGAACCGCCACCGCCCGGTCGCCTTTAAAAAACGGCCTTTCTTTGAGCGGTGGCTTGCTTGTGTGTGGCGGAGCAGGTATTTCCTTTTTATGGGCAAGACGTATGTATTCGAGTGCGGGCTCTGCCATTATCGCGCGCAGGTTTCCGGCGGCGCGGACAGCGGCGTGGATTGCAACGTGCAGACCGTGGTTTGCCTTGATTGCCGGGAATTGTTTGATGTTTTCACCAAGGTGCGGCGGATGGCGTCACCAGCGGGCAAATTCAAGCCCAAGCTTCCGGAAATCCCGCCGGCGGCCCTGCCTGGTTCGCCAGCGCATGAGACCGGTTGGGCGAAGTTCAAACCCGCCTGTCCGCGGAATCCAAAACATTCCGTGGAATCCTGGCAAGCCCCGGCGCGGTGTCCGCATTGCGGCAATTTCATGGAGAAAAACGGGATTCCCTTCCGGCTCTGGGATTGAGCGGCACGCCCGGCAGGATTGGTTCAGCCCGGACCCAAATTCCGCAGCGGGATGCCGCATTGCAAATCACGCTCACGTTGCCGTTCCCCGGAATGGCACTAGCCCGGCGCACTCCGCACTTTCGCCCAGCCCGGATTCTGCTAGGCTGGCGATCACGAAACTTTGAAAGCGCTCATTCAGACCCGCGACACACGCTCCATCCGTGTTTTTCTCATCGGCGTGGAACTCAAGTCCCGCACCGCCGCCGACGTGCGCGAATCCCTGGCCGAACTGGAGGAACTCGCGCGGACCGCCGGCACGCAAATTGCCGGCGAAGCGGTGCAGAAGCTCGCCACCCCGGTCGCCGCCACCTACATCGGCCCCGGCAAAGCCGCCGAACTGGCCGCGACCTGCCTGGCCGACAACGTGGACACCATCATCTTCGACGACGAACTCACCCCGGCGCAGACGCGCAATCTGGAGAAGATTTTCGGGTGCAAGATCATGGATCGCACCGCGCTGATCCTGGAAATTTTCGGCCAGCGCGCCCGCACCCGCGAAGGCAAGCTGCAGATCGAGCACGCGCAGCTCCAATACCTGCTGCCGCGCCTGACCCGTTACTGGTCGCACTTGTCGCGCCAGCGCGGCTCCACCGGCTCCATCGGTGGCGAGGGTGAATCCCAACTGGAAGCCGACCGCCGGAAAATTCAGGAGCGCATTGACAAGATTGAAAGTGAATTGGAAAAGGTGCGCCGGCAGCGCGAAACCCAGCGCGCCGGCCGGCAGCGCAGCCAGTGGCCGCTCGCCTCCATCGTGGGTTACACCAACGCCGGCAAGTCCACCCTGCTGAACCGGCTCACCGGTGCCGCAGTGTTGGCGGAGGACAAATTGTTCGCCACGCTCGACCCGACCACGCGGCGGTTGCGGCTGCCGACAAACCAAAATGTTTTGCTCACTGACACGGTGGGTTTCATCAAGAAGCTGCCGCACGGGCTGGTCGAGGCGTTCAAGGCCACGCTGGAGGAAGTGGTGCAGGCGGACCTGCTGCTGCATGTTGTGGACATCAGCCATCCGCAGGCGCAGGAGCAGATCGAAGCGGTGAACACGGTGCTGATGGAGATCGGCGCGGCGGACAAGCCGGTGCTGATGGTGTTTAACAAGGTGGACCAACTGGCCGGCGGGATTTCGGCGGTCATGCGCGAGAAATACCCGCACGCGGTCTGCCTTTCGGCCCGGACCGGCGAGGGCGTGGAACCGTTGCTTGCGGAACTAGGCACCCAGCTCCGGCCGGTCCGCGATTTTTTGGATCTGCGCGTGCCCCAGGAGCAGGCGGCCGTCATTGCCCGATTGCACGCCATCGGGCAGATCGTTCAAAGCCGCTACACCGGCAAACATGCCCGGTTCAAGGTGCGCATTCCGCCGCATCTGCGCGAGGAATTCGCGCCGTTTGTGGTGGCGGAATAGCGGCGTCAAATATTAATTTTCAAGGAAAGTGAATCTGCTGCTTGCGTCGTGGTGGTCATCGGCATAGAGTTTTCACGAACTTCAACAAAGGAACATTATGTCACAAACGGGCCGCCAATCTCTCAACGTCAGCAAGGTTTTGTGCGTCATTCTGGGGGGTGGCCAGGGGTCGCGGCTTTTCCCGCTCACCAAGGACCGGGCCAAGCCGGCGGTGCCGCTTGCGGGCAAATACCGCATTGTGGACATTCCGATTTCAAACTGCATCAACTCCCGCTTCCGCCGCATCTACGTGTTGACACAGTTTAACTCCACGTCGCTGCACAGCCACATTTCACGAACCTACAAGTTCGACCAGTTTTCCGCCGGGTTCGTGGAAATTCTCGCGGCGCAGCAGACGTTCAACAACACGTCCTGGTATGAAGGCACGGCGGATGCGGTGCGCAAAAACCTGGTTCACTTCATGAACCACGATTTTGACTACCTGCTGATCCTGAGCGGCGACCAATTGTATCGGATGGACTTGCAGGAATTCATTGAGCAGCACCGCGAGTCCGGCGCGGAGATCACCGTGGCCACGATCCCCGTGAAGACTGCGGAAACGCCCGCGCTCGGCATCATGCAGATTGACACCACCGGACGCGTCAACAAGTTCCTTGAAAAACCCAAGGATCCGGCGTTGCTGGAGCCCTACAAGATGCCCGGGGAAATTCGCACCAAGGTGGGGATCCCGCCGGGTGAGGATCTCTATCTGGCCTCGATGGGCATCTATGTTTTCAACCGTCAGGTCATCGCCGGGTTGTTGGACAATCCGCTCTCCGATTTCGGCAAGCATATCATCCCGCACGCC
>JAJXXI010000720.1 GCA_021781185.1 bacterium | reverse complement strand
GCCGTTCGTCGAGACGCGCCACACGCGCGTCGGACGGGAACAATTGCTAGGCATCACCGAAGCACAAGCGGCGGACGTGCGGGACATGGAAATGTTTCGCATGAAAAAAATGCAGGCTTACGTCGCCGTGCGCGGCAGCGCCAACGCCACCGAAAATGCGGACGTGCCCGGCAGCCTGATGAAGATGTATTCCAAAATCATCCGGCCGGTGTTGGATTACCGCGTGAACAAAACGCGCTGGGTCGTTTTGCGCTGGCCCTCGCCGAGCATGGCCCAGGCGGCCGGCATGAGCACGGAGGCGTTTGAAAACCTCTATTTTGACGTCTGCACGATGGATTACGCGAAGATGGCCCGAGCGATGAATCCGCTGGAAAAGTTGATGAAACGCACCGACCGCGTTCACCTCAAGGGCCCGGGCACCGACTTGACGTTCAGCATCAAGGGCATCGGCGCGAAGAAGTGCGAAGGCACCCGGAACATTCCCGACGGCGAAGTGTTTTCCTGTCCGACCAAAACTTCCGCAAACGGGGTGATCCAATTCAACACGCCGACCCTGTATTCCGGCACGAAGTTTGAAAACGTGAAGCTGGAGTTGAAGGATGGAAAAATCATCAACGCCACGGCGAACAATTCCAAGCGGCTGAAGGAGATTTTGGACACGGACGCCGGGGCGCGCTTCATCGGCGAATTTTCGCTGGGCTTCAATCCCTACATCCAGAACCCGATGTGCGACATTTTGTTCGATGAGAAAATTGCCGGCTCGCTGCACTTCACGCCGGGCCAGGCCTACGAGGATTGCGGCAATGGCAACAAGAGCGCCATCCACTGGGACATGGTGTTGATCCAGCGCCCGGAATGGGGCGGCGGCGAAGTGTGGTTCGACGGCAAACTGATCCGCAAAGACGGAATGTTTCTGCCGAAAGAGTTGAAGCCCCTGAATCCCGCCAATCTGAAATGAAAAACGGGCGGCGTTTGGACGCCGCCCGTTGGATCAGCCAGAGCCGATCAGAGGGTGTCTTTGAGAATGGAGAGAAACTGCTTCATCGCCGGCGAGAGCACCTTGTTCTTTTTGTAGATCGCCGCCAGCGGACGGAAGAATTCCCCATCTTCGATTTGCACGGCGGCCAGCGTGCTCTTGTTGATTTCCTGCGTGACGGTGCCGATGGGCACGATCGAGATGCCGGCATCAATTTCCACCGCGCGCTTGACGGTTTCCACGTTGTCGAATTCCATGACGTGCTTCACTTCCACGCCGTGCTCGCGCAGGATTTTGTCGAGGGCCTTGCGGGTGGGGATGTCCGGTTCAAAGCCGATGATCTTTTGACCCGCAAGCTGCTTGAGCTTGATGGTCTTCTGTTTGGTGAACGGATGCTGCGGATGGCAGATGAGCACCAGCGGCTCCTTGCGCAGCGGAATAATTTCGAGCTTGGTGTCCTTGACCGGGTAGGCGACCAGTCCCAGATCCACCACGTTGCTGAACACATCCTCGTAAACCTGGTTGGCGCGGCGATACTCGACGTGGATGTTCACCGTCGGGTAGCTCTTCATGAACTTCTTGATATACGGCGGCAAATCGTGCAGGCCGATGGAATAAATCGTCGCCACGCGGATCGTGCCGGAGATGATGTCCTTCAATTCCTGCAGCTTGCTGTGGAGTGATTCGTAAGTCTGGATGATCTGCTTGCTGTAATCGTAGAGCACCTGACCCTCGCGCGTGAGACGAAACTTCTTTTTGCTGCGCTCGATGAGCAGCGATTTGAAGGTGCGTTCCAGCGAGCTGATTTGCTGGCTGACCGCCGACTGGGTGACACTGTTGATCTGTGCGGCCTTGGTGAAACTTTCCGTTTCAGCCAAATCACAGAAGACTTTCAAGCTTTCAATTTGCATAAGCAGAATTAAACAGAACCGGAAGCATCAGTCAACTGCCGTTGCGCTGTGCAATGCCGCTTTTACCTTGAGCAGCAGCTCCGTGGTGGTAAATGGTTTTTGCAGGTAACCGGCGCCGTTCTGCTTGTCTTCCGGCATCACATAACCGCTCGTGGGCATCACGGGCAAATCGGGATACAGTTGGTGGATGCGCTCGGTCAGCTCGCGCCCGCCCATGCCCGGCATCACCAGATCCGTGATGACCAGGTCCACCTTGACGCCGGGCTGGCCCAGCACCTGCAAGGCTTTCTGGCCGTTGCCAGCAGTCAGCACCTGGTAGCCGAAATCAGACAAAATGGTTTCCGCCATCGTGAGCACCAGGCTTTCGTCGTCCACCACCAGCACGGAGCCGCTGCCGCGCAGTCCCTGTTTGCCCCCGCCGCCATCCTGAATGTAAGTTTTCTCCGCCGGCAGATAAACGCGCGCCGAGGTGCCCACCCCCGGCTGGCTGGAAATCGCCACGCCGCCGCCGTGGTTCGTGATGATGCCGTAAACCAGCGCCAGCCCCAGACCGCGATGCGGCGGACGCTTGGTCGTGAAAAACGGCTCAAAAATCCGGGGCAGCGACTCGGCATCTATGCCGGACCCGCCGTCGGTAATTTCCACACAAACATAAGTTCCCGCCGCCAGCCGCACATTGCGGTCCTGCGTCGCCTCCGTCAGCTCCACATTGCGAATCTCCACCGTAATCTGGCCCGTGCCGCCGGCATCAAATGATTCCACCGCGTTTTCAAAAATTTTGGTCAACGCCTGCTGCACCTTGGCCTCATCAAAACGCGCCACAAACAGGGAGCGTTCCGGCGTGAGTTTCCAGTTGAACCGCTTCCCGTGCACATTCTGCAATATCTCCAGACACCGGCCCGCCACCGCGTTCAGATTCCCGGCCGGCGCACGAGGAGCCCCCCTTTCCTGCCGGCTGAAAGTCGCCAGTTCTTCCGCGATTTCCGCCGCCCGGGCCGCCGACTTTTCCACTTCCAGCAAGGAACGCCGCCATGGATGGTCTCTCTCCGCCTTGCCCAGCAACAACGAAGTGTGCGCCAGCACCCCGGTCAGGGCGTTGTTAAAATCGAGGGAAACCGTCCGGGCCAGTTGGAGAACGCAATCCAGTTTTTGCTTCAACGCGGCGTCCGTGGCGGAAGCCGTTGCGGTGACCGGCGCGGGCGGAACGATGACCGGCAGCAGTTGCAGCATCAGAAGGGTTTCGCCGGCACCGGCAAACGGGCAGAGGATCGTGGTGAATGCCACATTCGCGCCGCCCGCCACCCGGAATTTCAACAAGTTGGGCGTGTGATCGGACCGTTCGCTTCGCTCCAGAAAATCACCTGCCGACACCGTGTTTTCAGGCACCCAGATCGCAGTCAGCCGGGCCGGATGAGCACTCACGGCGGCGCCAAAGAGATTTTGGGCTGCTGCATTGGCCGTTAAAATCTCGCCGCCGGCCTTGACCAGCAAGGCCGGCCAGGCTGCTTTCTCCAGACCAAATACAACATCAGGCTTCATTAAAGATGCGAACAAAAAGGCTACGATGAATCCGCCAAATATCAAGGGGCATCAAGGGCTGAACACGAAGGCGGACGGCAGCAGTGCCCGCACGGTGAACGCACGGATTTTTTCCAGATTGTCGCTGTCAGCGATGAAAACTTTTGCCTTCGGTGCATACTCCGCCAGCAATTGCCGGCAGGCTCCGCACGGCATCGGCCCGCCGTCCCAGCGCGCCACCACGGCGATGGCGACGAAATTGTTTATCCCTTCGGTCAGCGCCTTGAACAGCGCCACCCGTTCCGCGCAGCACGTCAGGCCGTAGCTGGCGCTCTCCACGTTTGCACCGCCGATGATTTCACCGGACTTCGTCAGCAGCGCCGCGCCCACCTTGAATTGGGAATACGGCGACACGGAACCGGCCCGCGCCTTCGCCGCCGCCGCCACGAGTTTTTGAGCATTGATTTTCATTTAGAATCAACCATGAACCGCGCAAACCCTGTGAAACGCGATGTTGGAAAATCTGCGCTTTGAGCACATTCCGCAGCTCAGATTTTGCCGTATAATTCCGCAAAATGCCGCAGCAACGCCGCACCCGATTGTTTCACCCGTTCGGCCGTTTCCAGAACCTCCCCATGCGACAACTTTCCCCGGCCGATGCCCGCCGCCAGGTTGGTGATGCAGGAAACCGCCGCCACGTTCAAGCCGCATTGCCGCGCTGCGATCGCCTCCGGCACCGTGCTCATGCCCACCGCATCCGCGCCCAGCCGGGCGAACGCGCGGACTTCCGCCGGCGTTTCATAGCTCGGCCCGCTCACCGCCAGATAAACCCCGCGCTGCAATTTCAGCCCCGCACGCTTTCCCGCCTTGAATAAAAGCCCGCTCAACTTGCGGTCGTAAG
>JAJXXI010000352.1 GCA_021781185.1 bacterium | reverse complement strand
CCCATGAATGCAACGAGCGGAACTGTTGCCGTGGATGCTTCGGAGAATGGTGACAACGGAACGATTTACGGGGCAACTTGGAGCGCCGATGGCAAGGTCAACGGCTGTTTGAGTTTTAATGGCGTCAACAATGACGTCCAAATCACCAATCCGGTGAGCGGAGATTTCAGCATCGCGTTCTGGTTGAAAACCACGCAGACCGCCGGCACGGGGCAATGGTATAACGGCGATGGTTTGGTGGATGGCGATTATCCCGGCAAGGCCAGTGATTTTGGAACGGCTTTGGTGGGCGGCAAGTTCGCCTTCGGCACCGGGAATCCGGACACGACGATTTTGTCCGGCACTTCCATCAATGATGGCAACTGGCATGAATGCGTGGCCACACGGGTGCAATCCACCGGGCTGATGAGTGTTTACGTGGACGGCAATTTGCAGGCAACCGGAACTGGCAGCACCAATTTGTTGAACGCTTCGGCACCGCTTGTGTTTGGCCGGATCGCGTCGGGCGGTGGCTTCTTCAATGGCAGTTTGGACGAGGTTGAAATTTTCAACCGCGCGTTGGGCAGTCACGAAGTCTATGCGCTCTGCCACAACGGCGCGTTTCCGCAAACCGCGCCAACGATTCTGTTGCCGCCAGTATCCCAGACCGTTGAAGTGGGAGGAACCGCTTCGTTCAGCGCCCAGGCCATTGGCGGCAATTTAAGTTATCAATGGACCTTTGGCGGCACGCCGATTCCTGGCGCGACCAACAACACGTTCATTTTAACCAATGCCAGCACGACCGCTTCAGGGCATTACAGCATCGTGGTTTCAAACACGGCCGGCACGGCGACCAATACCGTGACTTTGACGGTTCAGCAACCGGCGCTGCATTTGATGCATCGTTACAGTTTTATCAGCGACGCCAGCGATTCAGTGGGAGGTGCCAACGGAACGCTCATGCCGCCAAGCGGCGGGGCGGCTGCAGTGATCAATCATGGCTTGTTTCTTCCCGGAAACACCCATGGCGGATACGGCTACTCCGGCTATGTGTCACTGCCGGGCAGGCTGCTGACGTCCACCACGAATTTGACCGTTGAGTGCTGGGTGACGCAGAACCAGGCGAATACTTGGGCCGAGATTTGGGACTTTGGCAACGACAGCAGCCAAAACTTCGGGCTGATTCCTTATCCGGCGAACAATAATCAAAACCTGGAAGTGGCGTTCACGCTGCCAGCCGGCGAGATTGACCTGCAATCGGCGGTGAAACTTCCCATCGGCTCGGAACAGTATGTGGTGGCGACTTACAACAATTCCTCCTTGACGGGGAACCTTTACACGAACGGAGTTTTGGTGGCCACCCGGACATTTCCCAACAACAATTACACTCCAGGCAACATTGGCGGCACCGGCGGCACAACCAACAACACGTTGGGCAACGACGTGTATGGCGATAATCAATTTTCAGGCGCAATTTATGAATTGAGAATCTGGAATGGCATTGTGTCGCCACTTTACCTCGCCGTCAGTGCGGTGGCCGGTCCGGGTTCCCTGGCGACTAATTTGGTGCCGGTATCACTTGCCATCATGGTGACGAATCTGGCTATGACCGCAGGACTGAGCCAATCCGTTTCCGTTTCCGGAAATTTTGACGTGGCTGCGGGCGTGCCCGTCACTGGTTTCGTAACCAACTGGACGAGCAGCAACCCGGGGGTGCTCGCAGTGGATCACAGCGGGCACATCACGGCGGTGGATGCCGGCACGGCGAGGATCAGTGCCACTCTGAACGGAGTGACTGGCACGAGTTTGGCCATCAGCGTCCAAACCAGCGGCCCGGTGATCACGCAACAACCTCCCGCTTCAGAAATGCTGCTGGCGGGTGCGACATTGAATGCCAGCCTGAGTTGCGTTGGAACATCGCCGCTGGTCATTCGTTGGTATTTTAACGGCGGAACGAATCCCATCAGCACTTCGGCAAGCCCCATGTTGACCATTTCCAATCTGCAAACCACCGACACCGGCAGCTATACCTGTCTGGTTAGCAACCGATATGGAACCGCCCGGAGTTCAGTGCTGAATCTTTCCGTGGTGGCACCCAACAAATATCAGCAGGCGATGCTTTCGCTCAACCCGATGGCTTACTGGCCGTTGTCGGAGACCGCCAGAACGGTTGCTCATGATCTGATTGGCAATGACAACGGAACCTATGTTGGCGGTTGCACCTTGGGGCAGGCTGGACCGACGGCTTCAATCTTTGGAGGTTCCAGTGTTTCCGTCCTTGTTGATGGCGTTTCGGGATATGTGGACATTCCGGGAGGAGCTTTTAATCTCACCGGTCCAATGACTGCGGTGGCGTGGGTCAATATTGCTTCGCTTCCGGGCTTTGGCGGTCTGTTTGGCCATGGTGATTTGTCCTGGCGAATGAGCATCAACGGCAGCGGCCAGCCCGGAGCTTCGGATGGAGGCGCGGCGGACGCGACTTCAGCTTCCAGCGTGGCGGACGGAAACTGGCACATGATCGCCTACGTTTACACCGGCATTCCCGGAGTGAATAATGGTTTGCTTTATGTGGATGGAACACTTGTGGCCAGCCAGAACGTCACGGCAACGCCTCCCGGCGACAATTTGGATGTATGGATTGGCGGTGCGCCGGATTACGGAACGGCCCGCCTGTTGAACGCAAACATCGCGCAGGCGGCCATTTTTGCCCGGGCGCTGACCGGCACTCAGATGCACGATCTTTACACGGGAACATACGCGGGGTCGGTCAGCATCGCGGTGAAAACTTCCGGGGCAAACATCATTCTGAGCTGGCCGGGTGGCCTGCTCTTGCAGGCTCCCACCTTGTTCGGACCGTGGACCACCAACCATGCCGCAGTGTCGCCGCTGACCTTTCCGCTTGCTGCGACGAATCAATTTTTCAAGGTTCTGGTCAAATCTTGATGACGCCCAATCTTGGGCGGTTCTTTCAGTGCTGCCAGAACATCCATTTGTGCCAGCCAGACCCAACTTCACAGCATTTGCGATCGGCGTTTCCATCATCCTTGCACCACGAATTCAGGCAGCCGTCAGAGGGTCACATGTCTTTACCGGTCCGACGGCTGACATGGTGGATACCAACTGCGGCTTGGGAATTCCGTTTGGCGGGATTGGCACCGGGTTTTCCGCGTTCGGCAAATATGGCTTTGTGGCTATTCTCTCCAATGTCCGGCCTTTAAACACGGAGGTTGGCGGCGACTCGGCAGTTGCCAAGGCGCCACACGTCAAGCCGGCTGTTGCGTTCGTGCTGAACGACGGCACCACGATGCCGTGTTGCAGGAAACAACGTTGTGCTGGCTGGCCAACGCTGTTCCCGTGGACAAAGTTTTGGCTTATGCCATTCTTCCGAAAGGTTGCTTTGTTTTTGAAAAGACCGGCCTCGGACTGGGGCCTCACGATGACCAGGTTTTCACCGTTGGTGTCGCATGATCTCGCCAATTCCACGATCCCCGTGCAGATGTTCGACATTACAACGGTTTTCGCGGCTGGGCCGACGGCATGAAGCCTGTGCATGGGCCGAACATGGAGCGGCACGCCCAAACTTGCTGGTTCGGCGCACAGGAAGACTTGGCCGCGTTGCTGGCCGATGCTGGCGACAAGGCCAGATCGCTGGACGTCTTCAACTCGCTCGAAGCCAGTCTGCACCACAACGATTTGCATATGGGCGAATGGAACCAGTGCGTGGTGCCGGACGGCAAAAGCCAGCACAGCCCATACGAGCCACACAAGGACACGCCCTGTTTCCGCCCTATCCACGCTGCAAATCCTGCTGGCAATACCTCGTCACGATGCTGGGACTGAAGATGGATGCGCAGCTTTTTTATCTGGACCCGTTTAAGACCATTGACTTTGCCCTTGTCGGCGCGAATCTGGCCAGTGCCGACTTCACGGTTATGTTCCGTCCGGCTGGACTGGACCAGGGTCATCGTGAATGGTAAACCTCAAAGTTGTCCGCCCAGACTGCCGCGTGATCATCGCGCCTGGAATATTCAGTTTCTGAAAGATGAAATGGCTCATGCGGTTCTTTACCCCGTGACCAATTCGTTTAAAATGCCGTCAAGTTGACCAAAGCAATTTACATTTTCCTTCTCTTTTGCCTGCTGGGATGCAGGGGGTGGGAAGGCCGAGTTCGGGGATCAGATTTTGATCCGGCCGAGACGGCGGGCACGCTGCGCGGGTGGCACAGTGCCGACGGCCTGCCTTCTGATTCAGTGACGGCCATCATCCAGACCCGTGATGGTTTTCTGTGGGTGGGCACCAGCGCGGGTCTGGTGCGGTTTGATGGGGTCAA
>JAJXXI010000460.1 GCA_021781185.1 bacterium | reverse complement strand
ACGGCCAACTGGCTTTGGCCATTAACCGGAACACGCTGGGACGTCCGACCAATTTTGTCTATTACAGCAGCTTCGGCACGCTGGCGTCTTACACGAACATTTTTGATCCCAGCGGCGAAATCCTCCAAGCCGAACGGGGGCCGCGCGGGGAACTGACGCGCGGTTACGGCTACGATCCCAGCATCACCAACCTGATGATTTCCGTGACCAATGCGGCGGGCGACGTGCTCCGCTACACGCACGATCCCACCACGCTCAAAGTGACGAGCATCACTTTCCCCGGCGGCATGGTGCGCACGAATATTTATTACAACGACGGCGAGGCGCACCAGGGTTTTCTGGCAATGCAGGCGGACATCGGCTTCCGCACGAATTATTTCGACTATGCCAACGGCAATCTGTGCGTGCAGACCAACGAGCTGGGGTCGGTGACGAGCTACACCTACGACAACCTGAACCGGCTGACCTCCACCACCTACGACGACGGCACCACTGTTTCCAACGTCTATGACAAGCTGGACATGGTGGCCACGAAGGACCGGCTGGACCAGTGGACGTATTACGGCTACAACCGCGTGCGGCAGCTCATGGCCGTGACCAATGTGGACGGGCAGGTGACCACCTACGATTATTGCGGGTGCGGCTCGCCCGATGAAATCATCCGGTGGAACGGTTCCATGCCGCTCACCACCACGTTTGAATACGACGACATCGGGCGGCTGACCAACGCGCTTTATCCGGATTATTACCAGCTCAGTTATGGCTACGATTTGAACGACCGCGTGACCAACGTGGTGGACGGCGCGGGGTATCAACTGCAACTGGGCTACGCCCTTGTGGGATTGCAGAACAGGCTGACGAACGCCGTTCTGGGCGGGGAAACCCTGCTGGCCCGGCAATACGACGAATACGGGCGGCTGACCAACAGCGTGGACCGCAACGGCGTGATTGTGACCAACGGCTACGATTTCCTGGACCGGCTGGTGGCGCGGCAAAACTTCGGGGCCGATGGCCGGCACACCGGGCCGGAGAGTTTTGCCTATAACGCGCTGGGATTGACGAATTACACCGACCCGCTGGGGCACCTGACGACCTACGTGCGGGACGCGGCGGGGCGGGTGCTGCAAGAGACCAACGCCAACAACGAGGTGCTGCAGTTCTCCTACAATCCCTCGGACGAGCTGCTGACGCTGACGGACGGCAAGAACCATACGACGACCTGGGGCTACGATGAATTCGGGCGGGTGGCGAACAAGGTGGACGCAGCGACTACCACTGATTTTGTCTATCAATACGACCCGGACGACCGGTTGACGAACCGCTGGAGCGCGGCCATGGGCACGACGACCTATCGCTATGACCCCATTGGCAACCTGACGAATGTGGATTATTCCGGCGGCACGGTCTCCACGCCGTCCCTTTATTATGCCTACGATCCATTGAACCGGCTGACGAACATGATTGACGGCATTGGCACCACGACCTTTGGCTGGACGGATGGCGGCCAGTTGGCGAACGAAGACGGCCCGTGGGACAATGACACGTTGAGCTACAGCTACACTGACCGCCTGCGCACCAGCATGAGCCTGGTGCAGCCCCATGCCCCGCCTTGGACGCAGGGCTATGGCTATGATTCGGTGATGCGGTTAAGCACCATCAAGTCACCGGCGGGCGGCACCCTGACCCTGCCCACCGGCACTTTCAGCTATCTGTATTCGGGCGGGGGTGACCACGCTTTGTCCGTGCAATTCCCGGGCGGAGGATATGTCACCAACCGTTACGACAGTTTGGCGCGGCTGACGAACACCTAGTTGAATTCGCCGCTGGTTGGGGTCATGGATTTGCACCAGTATGCTTATGACCTTGGGTCGGAGGTGACGCAGCAGGTGTTCACGGCGGGGAATTACATGAATTACGGGTATGACAAAATTGGGCAGTTGAAGACGGCCTCGGGCAAAGGGCCGGGCGGATTGATCAGCCGCTTGCACGAGCAGCTTGGGTATGCGTATGATGCGGCGTGGAACCTGAATTACCGGACGAACAACGCGGTGATCCAGACCTTTGGCGTGAACAATTTGAATGAACTGACGAACACGGCGGTGAACGGGGCCATCCCGTTGGTGGCCGGCTCGACGACCAGCCTTGCGACGAACGTGACGGTCAACGGGGTGGCGGCGATGGTTTATGGGGATGCGACGTTTGCGACGACCAACGTGATGCTGACGAACGGGTGGAACACGTTGACGGCGGTGGCACACGACAGCTACGGCCGCGTGTCCAGCAGCAGCATCCAGGTGAACGTCGCGGCCAGCGCCAATTACAGCTATGACCTGAACGGGAATCTGCTTTCCGACGGCACGAGGAACTTTGCTTATGACGACGAGAACCAGCTTGTGGGCGCGTGGGTGGCCAGCGCGTGGAGCAACAGCTTTGCCTACGACGGCCTGATGCGTAAACGGATTGAGCGGGATTTTAGCTGGAACGGCAGTTCATGGCTGCAAACCAACGAGGTGCATTACGTTTATGACGGCAATCTGGTGTTTCAGGAGCGGGACGGGAGCAATCTGCCGCAGACGACCTACACGCGGGGGAATGACTTGAGCGGGACGCTGCAAGGGGCTGGCGGCATCGGCGGGCTGCTGGCGCGGTCGGATCGGGAGCAAGTGATTCCGGCTATTCTCAAGGCAGGCGGGCCGTATCCGCGATATGTGATTACTTCATACTATCACAGCGACGGGAATGGAAGCGTGACGGCACTGGTGGAGCCGAACGGGTTCCTGGTGGCGAGTTACAAATATGATCCTTACGGGAACGTGATTTCGATGAGTGGGCCGCTGGCGGAGGCGAACCGGTATCGCTTCTCGTCGAAGGAGTGGAACAGTGAAGCGGGAATTTACTACTATGGGTATCGGTTTTATGATCCCAATTTGCAGCGGTGGTTAAATCGGGATCCGATTCAGGAATTCGGCGGGCTTAACTTGTATGGTTTCGTGGACAATGATCCTGTTGACGAGGAAGATTTTTACGGGCTTTGGGAAGGATGGGATGACGCCCTCTTCATTACCGGCGGAGCGATCTCTGGGGTTGTCGGGCAATTCGTCAGTAATGAACTCACCGGAAATTCAGGCGGTTATTTGGCTGCGGCAGCGGGCGGAGCGGCAGAAGGAGAAGTATTCCTCTACACGGGAAATACTGCTTTAGCTGGGGCGGCGGGCGGTTTTACTAGCAGCATAGTAAGACAATCGCAGTGTGGCGGAATTTCTGCTGCACAATTGGCCAGTGACACGGCTTGGGGTGGCTTGAGTGGAGCGATTCACCTGCCTGGGATAAAAGGAGTCAACAAAGGACGTGGTTCGCTGGAACAGGTCGCCAAACAGATTCAGAAAAAATTGAAAAACAGGGCCATACATCGCGTTGAAAATAAAACAGCCGCAAAAATCGCGGGATGGCAAGCCGCAGAGCACATTGAAAACGCCCCCAAAGATGCACTGGAAGACAAAATTTCGGACACAACCGATTCCGGCGAAAGTCTGGGGACAGGTTCAGGCGCTAGTCCGAACCAAAACCCATCAGGGTCGAAACCATGTCAAGGTTTATGAACAAACAGAAGCGGATAACAGTGCATGTCGCTTTTGCCACGGTTGTCATTTTTAGTATTATATTTTCTCCTGCATGGATTTTTGGAACCGAAGCCATATTCAAACATAACTATTCCGGCGGTTTTGGTTGCCTCATTGGAGGATTGTTTTTTTTCCTCTGGATATGCTCTGCTACAGTGTATTTTGAGGATGGTAAACTGACTTACAGCATGTTCTTTTTCATACGCCGTTCCGTGGATTTGGAAACGGTAACCAAAGTGAAAACAGTTGCCAATCCAGCACCTACGCTTGTATTGCAACAAAGGCATTCAAAACCATTTAAATTTGTAATCAAACCATTTTCAAAGGCCGCTGTTGCTGTAATCATGCACCACATAAAGCTCCATGCTCCTAATGCAGAAGTTGACCGAATCAGTGCCGACCTTGAGGAAGGTGATTTTGCGTCTGTGACGCGAGAGGCATTGCGTGTCCAGAATCTGTTTCAACTCTTTGGTTTGGTGATCGGGACGATGTTCGTTGTGGCATTTGCTCAAGCTGAAGTGCATTCAACTATGTTGACAATCGGCATCATTGTTTTAGCTGTGTTGATCTTGTTAACTGTAGCTGCTCTTCAGCGACGTAAATGATGAGCAAATGTAAAGGGGGCAGTTCCAAGTAATGACACAAAAGAGTCTGACCAGCATGGTTGACGGGGTGGGGACGACGTTTTACAC
>JAJXXI010000638.1:1509-4315 GCA_021781185.1 bacterium | reverse complement strand
AGGACGACGGCGTGATTGACGCGGAAGTCGTGGACGAAAAGAAATAAATTCAGAAACCGCGAAATACGCGGAATACGCGAACAAAAAAATTTCGCGTGGTTCGCGGGTGAACCGGAATGAACAATTTTCCCGCCGCGAGTGCGGACCGGGAGTTAATTAAGCAGTCAACACAACAAAACAACCAAAGAAAAATAGTATGGCATTGAACATCAAACCGCTCGGCGACCGCATCCTCGTGGAAGCCGTCGAAGAGAAGGAAGTCAAAAAGGGCGGGATCATCATCCCCGACACCGCCAAGGAAAAACCGCAGGAAGGCATTGTCCGCGTGCTCGGCACCGGCAAGCTGGACGACGAAGGCAAACGCATCCCGTTTGAAGTCAAGGTCGGCGACCGCGTGCTCGTTTACAAATACGGCGGCACGGAAATCAAGATTGACGGCAAGGAATACAAGATTTTCGGCGCGGACGACCTCGTCGCGATTCTCAACTAACTCTCAACCATCCACAAATTAACTATCAACTAAATTATGGCAGCAAAACAATTACTGTTCGATGAAGCAGCGCGTCAGAGCATTCTGCGCGGTGTTTCCAAGCTCTCCAAGGCGGTCGTCGCGACGCTCGGACCGAAAGGCCGCAACGTCGTCATTGACAAAAAATTCGGTTCCCCGACGGTGACCAAGGACGGTGTCACGGTCGCGAAGGAAATCGAACTGGAAGATCCGTATGAAAACATGGGCGCCCAGATGGTCCGCGAAGTCGCGAGCAAGACCAGCGACATCGCCGGCGACGGCACCACGACGGCGACGGTTCTGGCCGAGGCGATTTATCGCGAAGGCTTGAAGTTTGTCACCGCCGGTGCGAACCCGATCGGCATCCAGCGCGGCATCAACAAGGCCGTGGAAGCCGCCGTTGAACAGCTCGGCAAGATCTCCAAGAAGGTCAAGGACAAGGAAGAAATCAAGCAGGTCGCGGCGGTTTCCGCGAACTGGGATTTCGAGATCGCCGACAAGATCGCCGACGCGATGGACAAAGTGGGCAAGGACGGCACCATCACGGTCGAAGAAGCCAAGTCCATCGAAACCACGCTCGAAGTGGTGGAAGGCATGCAGTTCGACAAGGGCTACCTCTCGCCGTATTTCGTCACGAACGCCGAGACGATGGAAGCCAAGCTGGAAGATCCTTACATTTTGATTTTCGAAAAGAAGATCAGCAACTTGAAAGACTTGCTGCCGCTGCTTGAAAAAGCGGCGCGCACCGGCAAGCCGTTCTTGATCATCGCCGAAGAGGTCGAAGGCGAAGCGCTCGCGACCCTCGTCGTGAACAAGCTCCGCGGCACGCTCAACGTTTGCGCGGTGAAATCCCCGGGCTTCGGCGACCGCCGCAAGGCCATGTTGGAAGACATCGCGGTGTTGACCGGCGGCAAGTTCATCACCGAAGACCTCGGCATCAAGCTCGAGACGGTGGAACTCACCGACCTCGGCCGCGCCAAGACCGTCATCGTTGACAAGGAAAACACCACGATCGTCGAAGGTGCTGGCAAGAACAGCGACATCCAGGGCCGCGTGAACCAGATCCGCCGCCAGATCGAGGAAACCACGAGCGATTACGACCGCGAAAAATTGCAGGAACGCCTGGCGAAGCTCGCCGGTGGCGTGGCCGTCATCAACGTCGGTGCCGCGACCGAGAGCGAAATGAAGGAAAAGAAGATGCGCGTGGAAGACGCGTTGCACGCCACGCGTGCGGCGGTCGAAGAAGGCATCGTTGCCGGTGGCGGCGTGGCGCTCATCCGCTGCATCAGCGCGATTGAAGCCGTCAAAACGTCCAACGAAGACGAGGCGATTGGCGTCGGCATCGTGAAGCGCGCCGTCGAATCTCCGCTCCGTTCGCTCGCGGCGAACGCCGGCGAAGAAGGCAGCGTCATCGTGGACAAGGTCAAGAAGGCCAAGGGCAACGAAGGATACAACGTGGCCACGGGCAATTACGAAGACCTCGTCAAAGCCGGCGTGGTGGACCCGAAGAAGGTCACCCGCAGCGCGCTCCAGAATGCGGCGTCCATCGCCGGCCTGTTGCTGACCACCGAATGCCTCATCACCGACCTGCCGGAGAAGGAAAAGCCGGCGATGGGCGGCGGCCACGGCGGCGGCATGGGCGGCATGGGCGACATGGGCGGCTACTAATCTAAAGGCGAAACGCCATAGGAGGCACTGAGCAGACGCGGCTGGAAGCAATTCCAGCCGCGTTTTTATTTTGCAGCAGCCGACGTGAGGCGGCTCAAATGCTTCGCGCCCGTCAGCCGGGGAAACTGGGCTTTCAGATACACCCGGCGGCGGTCACCCGTCTTTTCCAGCTGCACATCGAAGACCTTTTCGACGACAATGGAGCGTCATGATTCGCCGTGATTTCATTTTGCGCCAGATCGAAGAGTTTGTTGCGATGCTGGCGAAGCTCACCGGGCTGGCCAGGGACGGTCGGCAAGAGGAGGCTTCAACTGCGGCCGAAGAAGCCTTCCAACAATTGACCGGCGCGGATGCCCGCACGGTCGTTGGCATGTCCGAAACGGAATTGCTGGCGCGATTGATTCAAAGCGGTCCAGGCCAGGCGGTGGAATTCAAGGCTTTCATGCTGGCGACGCTGTTGAAAACAAACGGCGACGTCATCGCCGGCGCAGGCCGGCTGGAGGAGAGCCGCCGGTATTATCTGAAAGGACTGCACCTGCTGTTGGACACCTTCGGCCGCACGGAAATCACGGAGCGCCCGGATTTCGCGCCCGCCGTGGAGGCGTTCCTGACCGGCTTGCGCGATGAACC
>JAJXXI010000638.1:0-1409 GCA_021781185.1 bacterium | reverse complement strand
TTTTTTGTTCGCGGCGCATCGTGCTGACCGTTAGATTCCGCAGAAACCGTTTCAAACTTTCACCGTTTCATTTCCGGCAACTCCATCATGACACCCACCCACCTCGAAGCCGCCCGTGAAACCTATCGCAAAATTGCCGGGAACATTTCCAAAATCATGCTGGGCCAGGAGGCCGCCATCCGCCACCTGCTCGCGGCCTTGGCGGCGGGCGGCCACGTGTTGCTGGAGGATTTTCCCGGCACCGGCAAGACGACGCTGGCCAAGGCGCTGGCCCGCTCGATTGACGCCCATTTCAAGCGGCTGCAATTCACGCCGGACCTGCTGCCGTCGGACATTCTCGGGGTCTCCGTGTTTGACCAGCGCGACCAGCAGTTTCATTTCCACGAAGGGCCGGTGTTCACAAACATCCTGCTCGCGGATGAAATCAACCGCGCTTCGCCGCGCACCCAGTCCGCGCTGCTGGAGGCGATGGGCGAGGGGCAGGTGAGCGTGGAGGGCGAGCGCCGCAACCTGTCCGAGCTTTTCTTTGTGATCGCCACGGAAAACCCGGTGGAATTCCGCGGCACCTATCCGCTGCCGGAGGCGCAGATGGACCGGTTTGCCATGCAGTTCACGCTGGGCTATGTCACGCCGGAACAGGAAGTCGCCATCCTCAGCGCGCAGGAACACAATCATCCGCTGGAGCTGCTGGGGGCGGTGGCCACGCTGGCGGATGTGCTGGCGCTCAAGCGCGCCGTGGAAGCGGTCCGCATCAGTCCCGAACTGAAACGCTACACCGTGGATCTGGTGTCGGCAACGCGCACGGCCCCGAGCGTGCAACTGGGCGCCAGTCCGCGCGCCTCCATCGCCCTGATGAAAACGGCGCAGGCCATGGCGCTGTATGAGGGACTGGAGTTCGTCACGCCGGAGCAGATCCAGAAACTCGCCGTGCCGGTTATCGCGCACCGGCTGGTGCTGGAGCCGCAGGCGCGCTTTTCGGGCGTGACGCAGCGGGGCGTGGTTGAAGACACCTTGAAGAAGCTGCCGGTGCCGGCCTGAAAGCATTGATGTGAACCGCCAGCCTTCAACCTTCAACTTCGAACCGCCAGGGCGTCATTGCCCGGCGAGCGGGAATCCGAGGCTGGCGGCTGAAGGCCGGGCGGCAAAGTTTTTTTGCCCTTGAAACTGCTCTACAAACCCATTTACTGGATCCACCGCGCGACGAGCGGAGTCTGGCATTGGACCTGCCGCCGTTTCACCTTCGCCGGCATGGCGGCAGTGGCGGCCTGCATGGTTTGCGCCGCAGTGGGGGTGGACATCGAGAACACCGTCACCTACCAGTCGTTTGCGCTGCTGCTGGCGATGGTGCTGTTCGCGTTCGGCTGTAGCTTTTTCTTTCACGCCAGATTTTCGGCAGAACGCCTGCTGCC
>JAJXXI010000528.1:2789-4315 GCA_021781185.1 bacterium | reverse complement strand
GAAAGACAGACGCCCCGTCCGCCTTCCCGTTCAAACAAATCAATTCCCCAACCAATCGGGGTTTTGAAAGAGGCTCCAGTTTGTATCAGAAATTTTTTTACGAAAGCTGTGCACGCCACCGTGCCAGTTGCTTTGCAACTTCCTTCGTTCCCGGCGCCCCGGTGATGTTCCGCTTCGACATCGCCGTTTTTAGATTGAAAACGCCCAGCGCGTCGCGGCCAAAGGTTTTGTCCACGCTTTGCAGTTCCGCGAGTGTGAGTTGGTTCAGCAGTTTACCGGTCTTTTCCGCCAGCGCCACGACCGCGCCCACGACGTGATGCGCGGGTCGGAATGCCATGCCTTTACGCACGAGATAGTCCGCCAGGTCGGTCGCCAGCAAGGCGGGATCGCTTGCGGCGGCGGCGCAGGCGGGTTGGTTCACCCTGGTGTTGCGCAGCATGGCGGCGAGCAGGCGCGTGGTGGCGCGCACGGTGTCGGCGGTGTCGAACAGCCGTTCCTTGTCCTCCTGCAAATCGCGGTTGTAGGTCATGGGCAGACCTTTCAGCAGCGTGAGCAGCGACATGAGGTTGCCGACGACGCGGCTGGTCTTGCCGCGCGCGAGTTCGGCGATGTCGGGATTTTTCTTCTGCGGCATGAGCGATGAGCCGGTGGTGTAGGCGTCGGCGATCTTGATGAAATTGAATTCCGCGCTGGCCCAGAGAATCACGTCCTCGGAGAGCCGCGAGAAGTGGATCGCGAGGAGCGCGGCGGTGGAACAGAATTCGATCATGAAATCCCGGTCGCTCACGCCATCCATGGAGTTTTGCGTGAGCTGCACTTGGCCGGCGGCGTTCACGAAGCCGAGCAGTTTGGCGACGAGTTCGCGTTTGAGCGGGAGCGTGCTGCCGGCAATCGCGCCGCTGCCGAGCGGACAGACATTGACACGCGAATGACAGTCCCAAAGCCGCTCGCAGTCGCGTTCCAGCATCTCGACGTAGGCGAGCAGGTGATGCGCAAAATAAACCGGCTGGGCGCGTTGCAGATGTGTGTAGCCGGGGATGATGACGTCCACATTTTTTTCGCCGAGCGAGACGAGGGCGCGTTGGAGCCCGGCAATTTCGCCGAGCAGCGCGGTGAGTTCATCCCGCAGCCAGAGCCGCACGTCGAGCGCCACCTGGTCGTTGCGCGAACGGGCGGTGTGAAGTTTGGCACCGGCGGGAACGCGCTTGGTCAACTCAGCCTCGATGTTCATGTGGACATCCTCCAGCTCCGGTTTCCACTTGAACTGGCCGGCGGTGATTTCCCTGCCGATCTGGTTCATGCCTTTGGTGATGGCGTTTAACTCCGCTTTCGTCAACACGCCGATTTTCTGGAGCATGGTGGCGTGAGCGATCGAGCCTTGGATGTCGTGCCGCCACAGCCGCCAGTCGAACGAAATGGATTCGGTAAACTGGGCGACCTCGGCGGCGGGACCGCCGGTGAACCGGCCGCTGCGGGAAACGGGAGATTTTTTGCTCATCATTGCGGCTCAATTAAAACCATAGTTT
>JAJXXI010000528.1:0-2689 GCA_021781185.1 bacterium | reverse complement strand
GCGGCCATCGGGTATTGTTTTGGCGGAACGACGGTGATCGAGCTGGCACTGAGCGGCGCGGACCTGAAAGGCGTTGTCAGTTTTCACGGCGGACTGGATGCGCCCAATCCGGCGGATGCCAAGAACATCAAATGCAAGGTGCTTGCCCTGGCCGGCGCGGATGACCCGTTCCAGAAGCCTTCGGATTTGGCGGCGTTTGAAAACGAGATGCGCGCCGCCAAGGTGGACTGGCAAATCACCTTTTATGGCGGCGCGGTCCATGCCTTCACCCAGCCGACGGCCGGGAATGACAATGCCAAGGGCGCGGCTTACAACAAAAAAGCGGACAAACGTTCGTGGCAGGCCATGAAGGATTTTTTCGCGGAGATTTTCCATTGAATAACCAAGGAACAAGGTTACGAAAAAACGGGGTTTATTGCCCTGTGAATTGGGCTATTCCTTGGTTACCTGGTTGTTGATTTAATTTATGCGTATCACCGGTGGCCAGGCAGCGCGGCGGATCCTGAAAGTCCCGAAAGGGCTGGATGTCCGGCCGACGCCCGATCTCGTCAAACAGGCGGTTTTCAACTCGCTCGGCGCGCGGGTCGAAGGCGCGCGGGTGCTGGAACTTTTCGCCGGTTCCGGCGCGTTGAGCCTGGAATGCCTGAGCCGCAGCGCGGCGGCGGTGCTGTGCATCGAGAAATCGCATCGCCACGCGGAATTCATCCGCAGCAACGCGGACGCGGCGGGCTTTGGCGGAATGCTGGAGACGCGGACGCAGGATGTTTTTCCGGCGATGAAACAACTGGTGGAAAGTGGACGGCAGTTTGACCTGATCCTCGCCGACCCGCCTTATGGCGAAAAGAACGTGAACCGCCGCTCAATGTCTTTTGCCCAGCAACTCCTCGACGACCCGAACTTGCCCAAGCTGCTGGCGACCGGCGGGCGGTTTATTTTGGGGCATACGAAGCGCGATACGTTGGATCTGGTCGTGCCTTGGGCGGAAGTGAAGATGCTCAAGCACGGCGACACGGTGATGCGCTTTTTTGAGGTGGCAGATTTGCCAGTGAGCCGAGGTGAGGCTGGGGCTGCCAAATCAGAAACCTCCGGTGCGACCGGAGGTTTAGTATGAAAGGGTTTGCCCTTTACCGTGATAGTCAGTGATCAAAGACCGGACCTTCGATAAGAATCGTCTGTCCTTCGGCAAGTTTGAAAGTGGAGCCGTCATGCTTTTGGATGGTGCCATCGCCTTTCACCTGGGTGCCATCATTCATGCCCATGGTTGAAATCGGATTAAGTGGAATCAGCGAGCCGTCCTTTTGCATCATAACCCGGCCATTGATCAGGGTGGCGGCATCCATGGACTGAAGGTAAGTTCCATCCATTTTAAATAACCGGCCATCCAACAGACGAACACGCAGGCCACCAGGACGGGTGTAATATCCATCCGGAGTAATGATCGAGCCGTTGGGAAATGACATAGATTCCGTCAGGGCGCTGGCTTGACCATCGCGCACGACATAGACGCGGCCTTCCTTCATGATCAAATGATCCATTACCGGTTCAATGGAGCCGTCGGGACTGGTTATCCAGCCGTCGGCACGGATGATCTGGCCGTCAGTGATTGTGCGTTCCTTGCCTTTACCAATTTTGAAGGTGTTGTTGGTGGTTACTTCGACATCAAACGGGAGTTTGAAATTGTCTTTTACCTCCTTCAACTGCCCGCTCTGGATGTGATACAATGTTTTATCTTTTACCGTGGCCCCGTCCGCCAGCGGGAGGGCTTGGGCCAGGAGCGAAGACACGGAAGCTGCGACCAACAACAAAATGCAGAAAATTCGTTTCATAGGGATGACAGTTTATAACGAGACATTCATATAGACTACACGCAATAGTCTTGGCATCAAGTGCGACATGGCAAGCATTGATGGCCGAACGCTGGGCACAATACGCATGAACATATTCGGATCCCGGCGGTTCGGCGCGTGGCGGAGGCTGGCGAGTCGCCCAGCACCGTGATGCCGAGCTTGGGTTTGTGCCGCACCACGATCTATCCCTGGTTGCGTGATTTCAAGAAGCATGGCTGGGAGGCGTTGGCTGAATCCATCCCGCAGGGCTCGCCCCCCAAACTAACCGAAGGGCAGCAACAACGGGTTAAACGCTGGATCTTGGGTGAAGAGCGGGCCGACCAACAAGCCCAGACCCGCGCCGCACCCGCCGCCGAAACGCCCGTGCCGACGGGCGCATTGGTGGTCATGATGGCTGGCGAAGTGGCAGGCGCGATTTCCCATCCTGTTGCTCTCATCCGCCCGGTTATCAATGCGGCCCTTTGCCGGAACCTCAAGCTGATTCCTCAGCCTAGCATTTCAATCGTTACAGCCTCTGGCAGCGTTTGAATCAATTGGTTGGACCCTGCGACTTTTCAGCCTCGCAGCCGGATGGAAACAACTCTGCAATGTCAGCCCGGAATCAACGGACAGCTCCTTTAATTGCAGATAACTTTTTGCGCCAGACGCCATCATGCGGTTTCTACCGGACCCCGCTTCAGGGCATGGCAACTCGAAAAAAGCGCTGTTGGTCGGTCATCGCACCAGCGTCGCTGAACACAACCGGATCAAAGCCGAAGGTTCCTTTGTGAACCACCGGCCAACTTGCCAGCGGCAGGGCGAGGTTGGTGCTGGCCAGAACGGAGTAATCCTGTCCCGCCGAG
>JAJXXI010000614.1 GCA_021781185.1 bacterium | reverse complement strand
TGGTAACCAGACGGTCGTATGGTTTTCGCACTTATAAAGCCATGGAAATTGCCTTGTATCACACGTTAGGACGGCTCCCTGAGCCGGAAGAATCTACCCATAAATTTTGCTGACGAGGCGAAAATTCCTACGAATCCGCCGAGCAATGTTTGTTCACGCGGTTTGAGACGAACCCAACGGGTGACTTTTTGTTGCCCTATTCCGGCCTTCTGTTCGCCCGGCTGACACCGGCATCTGAAGGTGAAATTCTCACGCTAACCTACATCACTCACACCGTCACCATCAGCGGTTCAAAACTTTCGGCCCTGTTGCAAATCATTCACAAGGGGCGTGCCGAAACGATCCGCGTTGCCAGCAGCCAGGCCGATGGAAACCCAACCCCTTCCGTCCGTGGAATCACCATCACGGAAGCACACCAAGAGTCAGGAGCCCAATGAATGCAAAAATTAAAACCAGCGAAGCACCGGTTTTGACCGTTGGTCATATTGATGCTGATGCGTTCCAAGCCGAGCTATACCCGGAGGCACGAATCGTCATCTGTTATAGCCCGTCGCTCGACAGCTTTCTGTCGAACGTCTGCCCCAACCCGCCGGCAAGTTCCATTGGCGTCCGATTGCTCACCCGTCATTGGATGTTCATGCCATACAAGCATTGGCTCTTTGTCGAAGTCCAAGCCTGTTTCGGAAATGTTCACGTCAAAAAAGTTGCCGGGCTGCGAATCCGCAACGGCGGACGCTCCGCCCATTACGAGGATTTATCCCCCGTTGAATTGCAAATTCTGAAGCCCCGGCTCCAACAGTTTCAGACCCAGTTGAATAATCCCAACCAGCCCAGAAGAGAGGCTGCCGAACAATTTCCACCGGCAAGTCATGCGCCGGAGGGAACACGGTAAACACGCATGACGTAACAAATAAATACAAACATGAAAAACACAATAAACATCATAGACATCATTGCCGGCTTTTACGCCGTGACGTATGAGAACCGCACCCTCGACCGCGATTATCGCGCCGAGTTTGTTGGTTTGCTTCGTCATTTGCACGAGCGGGCATTCCCAGAATACAAGTTCGATACAAAGGAATTGCTTGCCCAGGCAGAGCGTCAGTTAAGGGGTAATGAATGGGCCGTGGAGCACTACGACACTGTCAGTTTCCAGTTTGAACCGCTGTCAGGAGGCGGAGACAAGCTGGTTATCAAAAGCGGTGCCACCGGCGCAACTGCGGAACATCCAGACGGGACACTTGGAATATGGGCAAACAATAAGGACATCGACGCGCAAATTCAGAGCATCCTGAAAGAGCGAAGTTAAAAATGGGAGGACACCAACACCTACCGCAAGCGGTAGGAAATTCAAGAGCGGCGGCGGTGCAGAGCCGTCGCCGCGTCCCCCGAAAACCGTATCAAACTTAAAATTCAAAAATTATGAATCCAATTAACATCGAAGAAATCAAACAGCGGCTTGGCGAATTCGCCAAAGCCTATCAGCGTCCGCTTCGCGGAAAAACCGCCGTCCTGTCGCCGTTGCGCGACGAACTGCTTGAACTGGACGCCAAAGGCGCGACCAGCGGAGAAATCGCGTCGAAACTGGCGCAATATCAGATCACGGTTTCCAAAGATACCGTCGCAAGATTTCTGCGGATAGAGAAGCAGAACGAACGCAAAAAACCCGTCACGCCACCGGCTCGCAAAATGATGATGCCGCGCAACCTTAATTCCACCGACAAACCCTAAACCCAGCAAACTAAAATTAACAATCAACAATCAAAAATTATGAATCCACTAAACTTATTTCGCAAACCACTCGCACCCTGGGATGACCCGCGGGCGTTAATCAAATGGAACAACGACGAGCCGTGGACTATCGGCGACTCGTTCGAGGGCGTTCAAGTCCTCGGCGACACCGGTTCCGGTAAAAGCTCCACCAGCGCAAAAGTTCTCGCCGCCTCGATGCTCCGCGCGGGCTATGGTGGATTGGTTCTCACCGTCAAGCCTGAGGACAGCACCGATTGGAGAAAATGGCTGGTGGATAATGGCCGCGAGCAAGACGGTATCTTTTTCGGCCCTGGCAGCGACCTTTGTTTCAACTTTCTGGATTACGAATTGCGCCGAGGCCGCGAGCAAGGTTCCGGCAGCCGCAACGCGGCGCAAATTCTGGCGGAATTGATCTCATTGACCCAGCGCAGCGCCGGCAAGGCGGATGACTTTTGGAATCAGGCCGCCAATGAAATGGTGGCGGCGGTTTTGGAATTGATTCTGGCAGCAGATGAAGTTCCCAGCATGAGGCTGGCGAAGGAAATAATTGACTCAGCACCTTTATCACTTGACCAAGCCCGCGAAGCGGCCACCGCAGCCGTATTTGTTGCGCAGGTTACACTCGGTTGCGACAGGCCCCTGGCAATCAAGGCTTCTGGTTCATCAGCTAACAGCGGCCCCGAGTATTTGTTAATCCAAGTGGAATTGGATGGCGGACAGAATCAAACTCACATGATTCCAATTCTACCCGGCACGGGCGGGAGGCCGAAATTGGGCAATGCCAGAGTTTTGCTCAATCGGCTGTTGACAGGAATTACCAAAGCATTGTTGCCGAAAACAACCCCAACCGAGGCCGAGCGAAGCAACGCCAGACTCGCGATCCAGCAAAATCCCCGGTTGGCGGGCTATAACCCGTTTCAATCAAATTAAAATGGTTACCGCAGCAAGTAGTTCCAGATACGCTGAAAATCATTCTGTGGATTGCGATTTTGTAAAGAGTGGCTGCGGGTGGCTGCCCCTCACCGGGGAATTGAATTAAAATTACCCGTTGACACCAGTTCCAATTGAGACTATAAACAGTATCAAATGAGCGCTGTATTGACCAAGCCGCAGGCGAAGAAGTCGCCTTTCAAGACCATCATCCGCTACAAGAGCGGAACCAAAGCCCATGGAGGCGTAGTCAGCTATTGTGTTCACGGCCCCACAGGTAAAATCACTTTCCCGCCATCAAAGCTGGTTGAAGTTCTTCGCATTGGCCTGCCGGTGCGTGAGTTGAATGACCTGCAAGCCACGCTCGACGTGCCGATGGAAAAACTGGTGCCCATGCTGGGCATTTCCAAGGCCACGTTCCATCGTCGCAAATTGACAGGGCGGCTGGACCAGTCGGAATCTGACCGCGTGCTCCGCTACGCCCGACTCATGGGCCGGGCCATGGAAGTAATGGAGACCCAGGAAAACGCCCGCCAATGGTTGACCTCGCCGCAATTCGGCCTCGGCGGGGCGATTCCCCTCGAATACGCCGAAACCGAGGTTGGCGCGCGGGAAGTTGAGGATTTGCTGGGCCGCATTGAATACGGAGTTTATTCCTAATGGCCGAAGCTTGGCGCATCGTAAAGGCGAAGCACGCCGCCACCGCCTTCACCGGGGAAGGCGCGGCCAAGACCGGTGGTCGCTGGAACTCACGCGGCGTGGCGGTGATTTACACCAGCGCCACCAAATCGCTTGCCACTCTGGAGAGCTTGGTGCATTTGAACCCGCCGTTCCGTTTCAAGTATGTCGCCTTTTCACTCAAGTTTGATGAGGCGCTGGTTGAATACTTCCCGGCCAAATCGCTCCCGACCGACTGGCGGCTCGAACCCACGCCGCCCTCCACCAAAACCATTGGCGATGCCTGGGTGAAGGCAGCGCGGTCGGCCGTGCTGGCGCTGCCCAGCGTCATCACCGGCGACACGAACTTTCTACTCAATCCGGCACACCCGGATTTCAAAAAAATCATCATCGGCAAGCCTGAGCCGTATGTGTTTGATCCACGGCTACTCACATAATCGGCCGGTCGGCGCACCAACCCGCAGCCAGTCGCAGTAACTTTCCTAAAATTTTCCATGGCTCTGGAAATTTCCAGCAAGGGTTGCTGCGAAATTTATAGTCCAGTTATAGTCCACTTGTAGCCCACCTTGAGAAATCTTATAGTCCAGCTATAGTCCACCTTGAGTAGTCGGGTGTGTTTTACATGGGCTCTTTTTCAATTTTCTGTCATCCGGTTTGAAAATTGCTAAAAAATTGCTAAAGCCAAAAATGTTCATTTTGCTTTTTTTAGAAGCTTGGAAAACCATTTTTCCGCATAGTCCATTTATAGTCCAGTGCTTCGCCTCATCACGGGATTATCACGGGAGACCACCCTTGACTTCGCCAATGAATAATGATAAAGTGCCCGTAAATAAAGGCGATTTTGTGGCCTTCCGGGGCTACGGATCAGCAGGTTTGAGGTTCAACTCCTCATGGGTGCACCATATTTTACAAGGTGTTTCTCAGCTCTCACTTTCGACGCGTTTGTGAGAGATACAGTTTCTGATACA
>JAJXXI010000334.1 GCA_021781185.1 bacterium | reverse complement strand
GTCAGCAAGCTGATGGTGTGAGCCAACTTCCATGGTATGTTGCCCATACGCGTCCGCGCTGTGAGAAAAAACTGCTGCAATTCTGCCAGCGGGAGAGTCTCGCCGCCACCCTGCCTTGTTACCAGTCTGCCCACAAGTATCGCGGGAAAACGGTGGTGTTTAAGAAACCGCTGTTTCCCGGTTATGTCTTTGTTCAGATGCCGGCCGATCAGCGCGGGGTAATGCGCCAATGCGATCATCTGGCCAATCTTTTGGAAGTCGCGGATCAGGACCTGTTTGTCCGACAGTTGGGCGAAGTCCTGCGCGCCCTCGAAACAGATTTGGAAATCCGGCTTGCCCCCACGATTGGCGAAGGCATGCGCGTTAAAATCAAGAACGGTCCGCTACGCGGTGTGGAAGGCTGGGTGGAAAAGCGCTACGGCATGTCCACCGTATTGTTGCGGCTGGATTTCATCAGCCAAGCCGCCGCCGTGAAGCTGGAAGCCGGCGATGTGGAATTGATTTGAACCGGCATAAATCCGCTCTGGGTCTGGTCCAAGGCGCAATAACTGCGCATTGGCGTCTTGGCAAAGCGGGCAGTTCTGATTTGCCAAACAGTTCGGAGAAACCGGTCAAGTGAAGCCCGCACGAAGCCTTCGAATCCAGTCAGACCGTTCACAGTAAGAACCGTTAACATCATCAAGCCAAGGTTGTATCATGTGTGACAATGGAATCCCGGCGGTGGCAAATGGCGGGATTAGAAGGCGCGGTAGAAACGCTGTTGAAACTGGCCGGCTTGCGAATCCACAAAGTTAAACGGCGCGGTGTTGGTCGCCACCGACACCCAGTTCACCAAGTTGGTCGAGGCTTGCACGATATACTGAAATCCGGTCGTGCCTGCGACCGTGAAGGAATACTGGCCGTTCGCATAAGCTGGCTGAGTTAAGGTGGCAGCGGTGTTTGCGGAAACCACGAGGTTGGCGGACAAGCTTGCCGGCGCATTCGTCAGAGCCAGCGTGCGATAAAACCGCTGTTGGAACTGACCGGCATTGACATCCGTAAACGCAAAGGGCGCGGTGTTGGTCGCCAGCGAAACCCAGTTCACCAGATTGGTCGAGGCTTGCACGATGTATTGCAAACCCGTCACACCAGTCACATCAAAGGAATACTGGCCATCCGCATAGGCCGGCTGGGTCAAAGCAGCAGTGGTGTTTGTTGCTGAAACCTGTGGGTTTGCCGGCAAGCCTGCTGCGGCATTCGTAAGCGCGAGCGTGCGGTAGAACCGCTGCTTGAACTGGCCGGCATTGACATCCGTAAATGCAAAGGGTGCCGTGTTGATCGCCAGCGAGACCCAGTTCACCAGATTGGTCGAACCTTGCACAATGAATTGCGAACCGGTTGTGCCAGCTACATTGAAGGAATACTGGCCGTTCGCATAAACCGGCTGTGACAAGGTGCTTTGAACGGGCAAGGTTGCGGATTGTGCCGAACCGGCATTGCCGCCAGTCCCGGCAAGCACACTTAAAGTGCGGTAGAAACATTGGTTGAAGCGGGTCGCATTGGGGTCCACAAACGTGAAAGGAGAGGTGTTCGTCTGCACCGGCAGCCAATCACTAAGATTAGTTGAGCGTTCCACCACATATTGACCGCCAGCCACGCCGGTAACATTGAAAGAATACTGTTTGCCCGCCAAGGTTGGCTGGGTCAAGGTGGCTGCCGCCGTAGGATAGATCGTCAAATTTGCGGCAATGTTGGTAGTCAGACCGTTGCCATCGGTTACCGTCACCGAGTATATGCCCGACTGGGCCGCCAGAACTTGATTGAGGCTCAAAACCGCGTTGGTGGCCGTGGCGATGATGCTGGAATTGAATTTCCACTGGTATTTAAGCTGGCCAGTTCCCTGGGCGGCTACGCTCAAACTCACATTCTGTCCAGCAACAACACCTTGGGCTGTCACCACACTGTTGGACGTGGCTTGAGCTTGAGGAACCGTGTAAACCGCCTCATTTGAAAAGACACTTTCCGCGCCAGAGCTGTCATGGGTTGTTGCCGCGAAATAATACGTCACGTTGGGAGACAGACCGGCAATGGTCGCATTCGTCACCAGCCCAACATCAACCGAGTTGGTGTAAACGTGGCTCGCCACTCCATAATAAACCTTGTAGCCGGCGACGGATGAATCGGGGCTCGGATTCCAAGCCAGCGAAACACTCACCGAAGCCAGCGCAGGAAACGCGATGAACGTCAACATGAACGCCGCTAAGCGCCGCGAGAAAAACATCGCGACCTGACTCCAAACGGCATTGCTTGACCGCATCATCAAGCGGTTCATTGCATAACTACTGCCAAACTTTACAACGGGAGGTCAAAAAAACTAAACCCACATCAAACCGACTCTGAATCATCCGCTTAACCGATAGTTTTCCCATAAAAGACAGGGGTTTACTCAGCCTGACCGGAAAATGCCCCAAATTGGATTGAACTTTAAACCGGTCTTCCCAAGGTGTTCCAATTGAAATTGTTCAAGACAAGTTTGCCTTCAGTGTCTTAAAAGGATACACGGACTTACTGCCGGCTGGTGACGGTGAAAATCACTAAAATCAGGTTGGTAAAACCCTCTGACGATGATCAAGAATCTCATGGGAGGAAATCCCCATCCGCAGGGACTTCGCTGAACGGAATCAGAGCGTGTTCAGCACATCAATCAACTGTCGCAGTCGGCCGTAATCATGACGGTTGAAGCCGAACGAAATGCGCGGCAGATCGAGATGGACGGCATCATCCTTTTCTTCCGGAGTGGGCGGGATGATTTTGATCGGTTCGCCGGAGATGATGTCCGCAAAATCCTCGTTCATGGCCGCAATGGCCGTGAGGCTGGGCGCATGCTTGAGCCGGATGACAAGTGCGTCCTTCACCCAGCGGGTGGAGTGAAAGTTGCGGTAGAAACGCGTGATGATTTTCACGGCCTCATCCGCGCTGTCGGTGATCTGATAAAGATTGAGGTCGTCTGCTGAAATCAGCTTGTCGCGCAGCAAATGTTCGCGGATCTGCTTGTCCCAGGTTTTCCAATAAGTGCCGCCCGGTTTGTCCACAAGCACCAGCGGCATGAGCTGGCTTTTGCCGGTCTGCATGAGCGTAATGGCTTCGTAACCTTCGTCCATCGTGCCGAATCCACCGGGAAACAGCGCAATCGCATCCGAATGCCGGATGAAAATGAGTTTGCGCGTGAAAAAATATTTAAACGTGATGAGTTTCTTGTCCTCGGCGATGACGGGGTTGGCGGATTGCTCCCATGGCAGCCGGATATTGACGCCAAAGCTGTTTTCCGGCCCGGCCCCCTCGTGTCCGGCCTGCATGATCCCCGGCCCGGCACCGGTGATGACCATGAAACCGGCGGCGGAGATTTTTTCCCCAAAGTCGGCGGCCTGCTGGTATTCCAACTTGTCCGGCGCGGTGCGGGCGGAGCCGAAGATGGTCACCTTGCGCTTGTCCGCATAGGGCGCAAAAATGCGAAAAGCGTAGCGCAGTTCCCGCAGCGCGGTTTGAATGACACGAATGTCACCGGTGTCTTTGACGTCCGTAAGCAGCTTGAGCGCATTCTGAATGATGTCGGCAACTTCGGCCTCATTTGCGCCACCTCCCTTGAGCCGGATGAGCTCCTCAATCATCCCCGCCAGCCTGGGGTCGCCCAGATTATTTCTGATTGATTTCATGCCGCGAGCATATCCGCGTCAACATCAAAGGCAATTCCGACGTTGGCCCGCCATTCACGGCCGGGTGTAATCGGGATACTCCGGCTTGAACATTTGTGAGCGAACGTAGCCGGGCAGATCGTTTGGACGCAGCCGGGCGTTCAATCCCTTGGCATAAACTTCGCCAGCAACCGCCACGGCAATGGCCAGTGACACTTCGTGGATGCGGTTCAGCGAAGGATAAACGCGTCCTTCAGCCAGTTCATCCTCACGAATGAGTGACGCCAGTGTGCGCGCGGCCTTGATAAACATCGCGTCGGTCACCCGGCGGGCGCCGGTGCAAACCACGCCCAGTCCGACGCCGGGGAAAATATAGGCGTTGTTGCCCTGCCCCGGAACCAGCGTGCGCCCGTCAATTTTCACCGGCGGAAACGGACTTCCGCTGGCAAAAATCGCGCGGCCTTCCGTGCCGGCGTAAGCTTCTTCGGCGGTGCATTCAGCTTTGGAAGTGGGATTGGAAAGTGCGAAGATGACCGGGCGTTCATTGAAATGGCCCATCGCCTGAATGATTTCCTTGGTGAAGGTCCTCGGCTGCCCAGACACACCGACGAGCATCGTTGGTTTGATTGATTTCACAGCAGAGAACAGATCGGCGCACGGCGCAT
>JAJXXI010000207.1 GCA_021781185.1 bacterium | reverse complement strand
AACGTTCCCCGCTTTGAAATCACCAGTTACAGTGAACACGCCTTGAGCGCCGGCGAAGAAGCCAGTGCCATCGCCTACATCCAGATCAAGACCACCGACGGCAAAATCCGCTGGGGTGCCGGCGTGGATACGAACATTGAGTTAGCCTCGGTAAAAGCGGTTTTGAGCGCGCTCAACCGACTATAAGTCGCCCATGTCGAAATCTCCAATACGCGGTTGCAGTTAAATCTACAACCGCGTTTGTTTTGCGCTTGTATCGGCAGCATACTGGCAGCGCGGCAAATGATTTTTCCCCTGTTGCAAGCCATTTTTTCAGGTAAATTAAAAGCGTTTTCCCCGTGTAAAACAACTTTGCAGACCTATGTTTAAACAATTTCATCGCCGCTTGTTTCTCTGCTTATTGTTAATCTGGCCCGGCGTCTTGCCGGCCAATACGATAGTCGTGCCGCCCGCCCATTTGTTACGCGGGTATGTGCCGGCGATTGTTTCACAATTGAACGCCTTGGGGCAGCTTCCTGCGGACACAAATCTGAACTTGTGCCTGGGGGTGCCGTTGCGGAACACGAACGAACTCGAAACGCTTCTGGCCGAGCAGCAAAACCCGGCCAGCACCAACTATCACCGGTGGCTGACACCCGCACAATTTACCGGGCGGTTTGGCCCGACCGAGCAGGATTATCAAAAAGTGGTGAACTATGCCCAACGCCACGGTTTCAAAGTGACGAAGCTTTATTCAAACCGGATGATGGTCAATGTGGAGGCTCCGGTGGCCGAGATTGAAAAAACGTTCAACCTCAAATTGCACTGGTATCGGCATCCCGGTGAAAGCCGGAATTTTTTTGCGCCGGACACGGATCCCACCATCGAGACCAATGTTCCCATTTTGCACATAGCCGGACTGGATAATTACGTCGTCCCGCGCCGGCTGGGTGGCGCTTTAAAAATCACGCCGCTGGAAACCAATACCATCACCGATTACGCTACCGGTTCTTCGCCCGGAGGATTTTTCATGGGCAGTGATTTTCGCAACGCTTATGTGCCAGGGGTGACCAATACGGGGGCCGGACAATATATCGCGATCGTGGATGTTGGCGGGCCGTATTACCCGCTGGATGTTTACATGTATCAGACCAATGCCGGGCTTTCCACGAACATTGTCGTGACCAATATCATCACGACTTTCACATCGTATTGGACCAACGCACTCACCGGCAGCAGCACGGATGAAGGCGAGGAGGTTCTGGATATCGACATGGCGATGTCCATGGCCCCGGATGCGGTCATTTTGAACTACGAAGGCGAGGCGCACGACGTGTTCAATCAGATTGCGGTGGACAATCTGGCCAAGCAAATGACCCTGAGCTACGGTTTTGGCATTGATTCGATCATCAATGCAAATTTTCCAGCAATTTGTCGCGCAAGGCCAGGCGATGAGCCAGGCTTCCGGCGACGGCGGCGCGGATTTGGATGGCGGCACCGGCCTGACAGGCGCCCCGTATTCAACCATCGTGGGCGGCGTTTCGCTGACGACCAGCGGCACCAACGGCCCCTGGCTTTCCGACCCCACCTGGGGCGGCAGCGGCGGCGGCATCAGTGGCTGGGGCATTCCGTTCTGGCAGCAGGGCATCAACATGGCCACCAATCTTGGTTCCACTTCCTATCGCAATTATCCTGACGTGGCTATGCCGGCAGACAATATTTTCACGGTCTATAAAAACGGCACAGTCGTGGGCGGCACCGGCGGCACCAGCGCCGCCTCGCCACTGTGGGCCGGCTTTATGGCCTTGGTGAACCAACAGGCGGCCACGCAAGGCAATCCCGCTGTCGGCTTCATCAATCCGGCCATTTACGCCATTGGTAAAGGACCACGCACGATCTACACCAATTGTTTTCACGACATCACGGCGGGAAATACTTTCAACAATCACAACCCGCTGCGTTATGCCGCCTGCCCGGGCTATGATCTCTGCACTGGCTGGGGCACGCCCACTGGCAGCAACACGATCAATGCACTGGTTGGTGTCGGCACCAATGATTTTACATTTTACGTTTCCCGGGGCGTCTTCAATCTGGTCGCCGGCGGCTCCGCCAGTGCCAGCATCACGATGACACGCATGAACGGTCTCGCTGGCAGCGCGTTTTTTTCGGTCTCGGGCTTGCCAGCGGGTGTCACCGCGACAATGAACCCAGTTAGCACGACCACGTCAACCACCATGGTTATTTCCACCCTGACCAATACCGTGCCGGGCACTTACACCGCCACGCTGACAGGTGCCATTGGCGGCCTGACGCACACGGAATCCTCGACGTTGGTGATCAACCCCACCATTCCCGGTGCTACGCCCGTAAGCCTAACAGGGGATTACAATCGCACGGGTTTTTACACGGACGGACAGACGTTCGGTATCGGTGTGGATGGTAGTTATTCAGCTTATTCCGCCACTTTGCTCGGTTCCTCGCTGTCATGGAATGGTCTCGTCTTTAATCTCGGTCCGGCCAACGCCCCGGATGTGGCTTTCTGCGCCGGCCAAGTCATCAACCTGCCTGCCGGTCAGTTCAATACGCTGCAATTGCTGGCAACGGGCGTGCAAGGCAACCAGACCGCGCAGACGTTCATCGTGACCTACACGGATAACTCCACGACCATGTTTACCCAAAGCTTCAGCGACTGGGCCAGCCCGCAATCCTACTCCGGCGAAAATACCGTCATCACGATGCCCTACCGGAACCTGAATAGCGGATCATCCCAGGCGCTCAATGTGACGGTGGACGGCTATGTATTCATGCTTAACGAGACCAAGACGGTCAAAAGCATTACGCTGCCCAATAATTCCAACGTCGTCATCCTTTCAATGATGCTGGCCAAAGATCCCGTCGGTGCTTCGCTGGCCAGCTATTACAACCGGGCGGGGATTTACAGTGACGGCACCACGTTCACCAATCCTGCCACCGGCGGCCTCGACGGCGGCGGTGCCGCTTATTCTGGCACCCTGCTGGGCGGTTCAACCACCTGGAGCAACGTCGTGTTTAATTTTGGACCGATTAACGCCACCAACATAATCAGCGCGGCTGGCCAGACTATTGTCCTGCCCTCGGGAAATTATTCACGACTGCTGATGTTGGCCACCGGCGTGCAGGGCGGCCAGACCTCACAACCATTCCTGGTCACCTATGCGGACGCCAGCACCACGACATTCGTGCAAAGTTTAAGCGACTGGTATTCACCGCAAAATTACGCGGGCGAGTCTGAAGCCATCGTCATGGGCCACCGGGATTCCGCCGATGGCATGACTGACAACCGGACATTTTATCTCTACGGCTATTCGTTTGCGCTCAATCCGGCCAGGACCCTTCAAAGCATTCGCCTGCCCATCAACGCCAACGTCATTGTCACGGCCATCAGTCTGGTGCCCAACTGGGAACCCACGTTTGCGGTGAATCCATTCTCGCTGCCCAGCATCACGGCGGGGCAAAAATATTCCGGCACGATTGCGACCAATGCCAGCGACTTGAATGGCGATGTGCTGACCTTTGCGAAAGTGGGCGGCCCGGCCTGGTTGAACGTGGCGGGCAACGGCACGCTTTTCGGCACACCATTGTCGCCCGACGCGGGCAGCAACAGTTTTGTAGTCAGCGTGACCGACCCGGGCAACCTGTCGGCCACGGCCACGTTGAACCTCAATGTGCAGCCGGCACCGCCCATCCAATCAAGTGTTTCCACAACGGGCTCCGGCCTGCAATTGAACTGGAGCGGCGGCATTGGACCGTATCAGGTGCAAACCACCACCAACCTGTCCAATCCCGACTGGCAAAACGTCGGTGGGGTGATCAACGCCAATACGCTTTTCGTCACGCCCAACTCAGATGCTCGGTTTTATCGTATCATCGGGCAGTGAGGAATAGCCAGCCTTCACTGGCAGACATAAACAACCATGCGCAAAGCTGTCTCCTGAAGTTGGCTCAGCCGTAAGGATGCGGTCGAAACCACGTAGCGGCGACGCCCGTCGCCGTCGGTTCTTTTTTGCCGCCCCCTTCGGTGGCTCGGAAACGAGTGGCGAGGGCGGCGCTTTCATCTCACCGCGACGGGGCCTCGCCGCTGCTCTTCACATTCATGACTGCATGAATACAGCTCAGACTGTTGCTTTGAAGGAGGCCAGCAAAACCGAATCGCCAATCATTGATGGACTACCGTCGCAGCGTGAACCCTAGCCCGACTTCCGCTACTGGAGACGGGGTTCAACCTTTTTGAGGCGGATTGCGCGTTGCGTGACGCGATTTTGTTGGGCTTTTGCGGGGGGCATCTTCCGGCACCGCGTGTAGTGGCGACCTGGCCTCTTCCCCCCGAGTGCGACCGCGCT